>JAAFJK010000579.1 GCA_013298105.1 Cytophagales bacterium | reverse complement strand
ACAACCCATAGCTATCTTGACAAAGAAGGCAAAACAGTGCTTACAATTCCTTCAACATCAAGCATAGCACACTCTTTCAGCGAAGGACTCGCCTACACACACTTCTCTGACAGCTTGTGGGCATATATAGACAAAACAGGCAAAAAAGTCTTGGAAGGTGTCGGAGGTTATATGCCTATGGAAATGAACTTCAGTGATGGCTGGGCAGTAGGAAAGACTATAAAAGAAGATGGTAGAATTGTTATGCACTATTTTGATAAAAAAGGTAATAAACACCCTTTCTTACAAAAATACGAAGGCAAAACTGAAGAATTGGGCGAAATAAAACAAGGTTACGCCCTCATAGCCGTAAAAAATCCAGACGATACGGCTCTTTTTCCTCTTACGCTTATACTTCAACCTGATGGCAGTTTCAAAAATATAGACGTAACATTGCACCCAAGTAGCCCTGTAACGTATATCACAGGGTATCATTTTGCTGATGGACTTGCCTACATACGCTACCAGCCCAAGCAAAACAAAGAATACGAAGAAGTCTATGGCTATCTGAATACGGCAGGCAAGATTGCATTTGACTTGCCTGCCCTACTGCGCCCCGCCAAACCACATGGGCAAATTCATACATCAGCATTCGGTAATCCTTTCCACGAAGGATTGGCTTGTTGGCGCATAGAAACAGACCAAACCTTCAAGATAGTCTATATCAATACAGCAGGCAAGATAGTCCTTGACTCGCCTACTTTCAAAAAACTATCGACTCCCTAAGCTAAGTCCGAGCGAAATGGTGCGGTCTTCGTTTTGTCTGCCTTCAGGTACGAGGCTTTCATATATATCTTCTACATTGATGCGGAATTGTAGGCTTTTGTAGATGGGAAATTCTATAGAGAGTATGCCATTCCAGCGAAAGTTTTTGACTGTAAAAGAGGGCTGAAGATAAAACCAATGCTTTAGCAAAATTTTGTTTTTGAATAAATTGTATTGCCCTTTGAGGCGTGCAGAGCTTCGCCAAAGTGTAAGGTCTGTATCTGTGATAAAATCTGTGCCTTCATGCAAGAGGAGGTTTGTAAAAGAGAGTTTTACGTTTGGGGTACGTAAAATGTGCCAACCTACACCGACACCGCCCAGCCACCTGAATCGAATCCCACGCAAATGACTTGCCTCCATATTCGTAGCCAAAAAGCCATAAAATTTGCGTTGATGCCATACATTCACAAGGGCATCTATGTAAGGCTCACGCTCCGCCAACTGCCCGTTTTGTTTGCCGTATGCAAAGCGTGGGTGCAAGTCCAGCTCAAGCACCTTGCCTGCCCAACTAAAATCACTCCGAAACATGAGCAGTTGTCTATTTACGTTGCCTTCATTCACAGCCCCTGTCAAAGCTACGTTGTACCTGAATATACGCGGAGGGGCAGGCAAGGGATTTTGGGCTTTTTGCAGAGAGTCCCGCTGAAACGCAAGATAGGCAGTGATTTGTTGTTTGACTGAATCTGGCAAGTTTGCAGGAAGCTGTATTTGGGCTACTGCATAAGACATACAAAAACAATGCAACAACCCATAAATCAAAATTCTAAGTTTCATCTTGCAAAAATAAACAAGAAAACTTACCTACCCAAGTGCGGTCTTTATCATAAAAAAAAATATATTTGCAACACATAAATACTCACACCCAGAAATGCACTTTCGCACTGAGCTAACGCCCAAAATATCGTCCACACCCATTGCCCACGATACGCCTGTAGTCTGTGTGGGTTCGTGTTTTGCAGACCGTATCGGGGCGCGACTGCAGGCAGGCAAGTTCAAGACATTGGTTAATCCTTTTGGGGTTATTTTCAATCCTGTGAGTTTGTTTGATGTATTGCGGTTTGCGGTCGAGCAAACGCCCTTGCCTGCCCAGCTATACACCGAGCGCGAGGGACTTTGGAGGCATTATGGGGTACATTCACAATTTGTGGCAACCTCTAAAGCTGAACTTTCCGCGCTTTTGGAGGCGCAAATGCACCTTGCCTACGCGCAGATATGCGAAGCAAAATTTCTAATGATTACACTTGGGACAGCATGGGTATATCGCCTGACTGCTCCGCCTTACACTACAGTAGCAAATTGCCACAAACAACCCGCGCATTTTTTTGAGAAAAAACTACTCGAAGTCCACGAAATTGTGGCGAGCTTTGAGGCTTTGCAGGCAAGCCTAAAGGCTATAAATCCTACCTTGCAAGTTATTTTTACGGTAAGTCCTGTGAGGCATCTGAAAGATACGCTTGAGCTGAATGCGGTAGGCAAGGCAGTGTTGCGTTTGGCGGTGCATACCCTTCAGGCAAAGTACCCGCACCTTGCCTACTTTCCTGCCTACGAGCTGTTATTGGACGATTTGAGGGACTATAGATTTTATGCGCCTGACCTTTTGCACCCCAGCGAAATGGGCGAGCAGTATATTTGGGAAAAGTTTGCGGATACCTATTTCCGCCCCGAAACGCACGCGCTTTTAAAGAAAATCCAACAAGTAAATACTTCTCTTGCGCATCGTTCGCTACAGGTAGGCAAGGTATATCAAAATTTTTTATTAACATTGCAGAAAGATATAGAAGCCTTGCCTGCCCACTTAGACCTTCAGGCAGAAAAATGCGACTTGGCTTTACGCATCATCTCGCATGACCGAACAAAAATCCTCTGACAATTTACGGAATCGCCTTATTTTTGGCTTTTCAGGTTTTTTCCTCCTTATGGGCGGAATGCTCTACAATGCATGGACGTATGGGTTTGTGTTTTTGGTAGTCTGTGTAGTCTGTCTGCTTGAGTTTTATGATTTGCTACTTGGGGCAGGCAAGCGACCTTTGAAATATTATGGCTTGGCGATGGGTACGGGGTTGTATGTCATTACTTTTTTGGTGGAGATGGGCGTGATTTCGCCCCTGTATTTTTTTGGATTGTATCCTGCGTTTGCGGTGGTTTTTATAGTAAAGCTATATGATAAACACGAAACAATGCCTTTTGAGAACATTGCGCTTACGCTTTTGGGTGTGGTCTATGTAGCGATGCCTTTTGCGGCACTGCACGTGGCGGTCTTTTCGCAAGGTGCGTACAGCTATCAGGTCATCATGGGCTTATTTTTCTTTATTTGGATAAATGACATTACAGCCTACTTTGTGGGGCAAAAATATGGCAAGCATAAACTTTTTCCGCGTATATCGCCCAAAAAATCTTGGGAAGGAAGTGCGGCAGGCTTGGTAAATAGTATGCTCATGGTTTGGCTACTTTCGGTGTATTTGCAAGATTTGGTATGGTGGCAGTGGGCAGTGGTGGGGCTTATCGTGGTGGTGATAGGTACACAAGGCGACCTGATAGAGTCTATGCTGAAGCGAAGCCTCCAAGTAAAAGATTCAGCCCAAAACTTACCAGGGCATGGCGGTTTTTTGGATAGGTTTGACAATCTTTTGCTTGCCGCGCCTTTTGCGGGTATTTTTTTGCAGGGTGTTTTCTTAGATTGTCCGAAAAGCCTTTTTTACTGTCTGTTTTCGGACAAAAAACAATCTATTTGTATTCTATAAATAATTGATAATCAATTATTTATTTTTTTGGCATATTTTCCGATAATGTATTAGTAAGTTATTAACATACTATAAGTCATGGATAAAATACGCAAAAAGAAATTTTGGAATCAACAACGCCTCACTATCACAGGTGGGCTGGCTGTTTTTATCTTGTTTATTTTATATGCTTTTGTGTTTGCTGATAAACGCTCAAGACTGAATGTAGAAACCGACCGCCTCACTGTTTCAGACATAAAGAAAGGGAAATTTGATGAGTATGTCATCTTGCAGGGCGTAGTACAACCACTGAAAACTGTGCGCGTAGATGCTATAGTAGGTGGTCATGTGATTCAAAAACTGGCAGAAGGGGGCAATATGGTAAACGAAGGTGATGTGTTGCTGATACTTGAGAATCAAAACCTACAGTTGAGTTTCTTGCAGTCCGAAACGGAGGCAAGTAGGCTCGTAAATGACCTCCAAAATACGCGCCAACGCCTGAAAGTAGATAAATTCACACTCCAGAAAAATTTGGCTGAACTCGATTATCAGATTGCGCAGGCAAGTGAAGTCCACCTTAGAAACGAAAAACTTTGGAACGGAAAAGCCATCTCCGAAGCCGAATATAACCGCACCAAACGCGACTACGAACGCCTTGCACGCCAACGCGAAATAGAAGTCCAATCTCAAAAATACCAAGAAGAAAATTCGCATATCCAAATCAATCAACTTGAAGGTACGCTAAACCGCACTGAAAAAAATGTAGGGCTTTGGCGCAAAAATCTCGATAATTTAGCTATCAAAGCTCCCATATCAGGCTTGCTCTCCTCTATAGATGTAGAAATAGGCTCAAACATATCACAAGGGCAAAATATAGCCCAGATAGACGACCTCAAAGGCTACAGGGTACGGGCAGAAATAGACGAACACTACGTTTCGAGGGTTTTTGTGGGTTTAAAAGCTACAGCAGAGTTCAATGACCAAAAATATCCCTTGCTTATCACAAAGGTATATCCCGAAGTCCGCAATGGACGATTCAAGGTAGATTTTATTTTTGATAAAAATGTCCCGCAAGACATCAGGCGGGGGCTCACCTTGCCTACCTACCTCGAACTCGGCAAATCTGCCGAAACGGTACTACTGCCTGTAGGCGGGTTCTTTGCCGATACAGGCGGAAATTGGGTATATGTGGTAGATGCTTCTGGCACACGCGCCACGAAGCGAAATATCACACTTGGCAGAAAAAATCCTGAATATTATGAGGTCTTAAGCGGACTGCTGGCAGGCGATAAAGTCATCACAAGTTCTTACAATCATTTTGGCAACAAAGAAGTGCTGGTATTGAAGTAAAAATACTTAGTCGTGCAACCTATTTGCCATTTTTTGCATCTATACAAAAAACACATTGACCATGAAAAAATACTTGTTTTCTTTCCTTACGCTCCTTTGGGCGACTTGCCTACTCTCGGCACAAAAAATTGAATCTTCCGAAACACGCGACTTGCCTACTTTTCAAAAAGTAAAAGCAAGTAGTAGTTTTGATGTGGTGCTGGTACAAGGCAACAGCGAACGCGCCAAAGTGAGTACAAAAAACTTGGCTTTGGGAGATGTCATTACAGAAGTACGCGGTGGTGAGCTTTGTATTGAGCTTGCAGATATGAAGTATCGCCACAACTTTCAGGTAAAAGTAGAAGTAACTTTCCAAAAACTTGAATCCATCAAAGTGTCAGGCTCTGGCTCGGTAGAGTCGCAAAGCCCCATCAAAAGCGAAAATATGTTTCTGAAAGTATCAGGCTCTGGAAATCTAAATCTTGAGTCTGTAGAAGCCTTAAAATTAGAAACTACGCTCTCTGGCTCAGGCAATATCAAAATAAAAGGCAAAGCAGACCAACACACAGCGCAAGTAAGTGGCTCAGGCAACTGCAAGGCGGTTGATTTACTTACTTTGCGTACTCAAGCTCGTGTGAGTGGCTCGGGCAATATCAGTCTTCAAGTATCCGAAGAACTCAGTGCGCGTGTATCGGGTTCGGGAAATATACGCTACCGCGGCAATCCCAAAAATAAAGACATTGACAAAAGTGGTTCGGGCTATGTAAGTAGCATGGACTGATGCAGTGTGTGCAGATTGCAGGCGCGTGGAGACACGCGCCTTTTTTTTGCCCTTGCCTGCCTGTGCGGGCAGGCATATTATTTTTAAAGAAAAAGCTCAAGATTTTCTCTGCGTACAGTTTTTTTTGTATCTTTGTAAAAACGAATTTGTAAAATGAAAAATCATATAGGAACGCCTGTACGCGAAGGCAATTTTTATCCACGCCCAAAATTGATAGATAAAATACTAAGCACACTGAAGACTGAAGACAAAAATAACGCACATATTTCCCTCAATGCGCCTCGTAGGGTAGGCAAGAGTTCTGTTATGCACTATCTGGTGGACAATCCACAAGAAGGCTTTATTTTTGTGATGCTTGATATTTCTACAGTGCGTTCTTCAGAAGATTTCTTCAAGCAAATGTTAGCAGCATTGTATCAACATGAGGATATCAAAAAACATTTTGGCGCAATTTTTAGCTTACTTGAAAAGGCATCTAAAGGCTCTTATGTTCTCAAGTGGGGTAAACT
Organism: Cytophagales bacterium; assembly: GCA_013298105.1. Lineage (GTDB taxonomy): Bacteria > Bacteroidota > Bacteroidia > Cytophagales > Microscillaceae > RDXI01. The sequence goes on along the minus strand of JAAFJK010000579.1, from coordinate 6,795 downwards.
TGAATTAGGTAAGAAAGCACAGAACAAATCTCAAAAAGACTTTTTCTATGAAATTTTAGAGAAACTTTCCAAAATCGAAAAGAAAACAGGCAAGCAAATTGTACTTATGATAGACGAGTTCACAGAAGCTATCAACAACATACTGAAAGAGGCAGGCAAGGACGAAGCCTATAAATTTTTGCAAGAAGCAAAAGCCATACGCAAAGACAAAGATACGGACATACAGTTTATTTTGACAGGTTCTATCAGCCTTGAGGTCATGGTAGATAAAGTGGGTGATACCAAACTTATCAAAGACCTGCGCAAAATAGATGTGCCACCTTTTTCAAAAGAGGAGGCTATTGATATGATTATGCAGATAGGAGAAGGCGAGCGTATTCCTTTTACGCCCGAATTGGCTACTCAGCTTTTGGAAAAAGTAAAGTGGTATCACCCTTATTATATCAAAATCGTTATTCAAGAAATCTTGACTTTGCAACAAGACGAAGAACTTACCACAATAAACATACAAACCATAGACATAGCTATAGAGAACATAGTCAAAGACCAACAACACAAAGACATCAAAGTCCTTTTTGATAAACTCAAGGGCTACCTTGATGAAGCGGAACAAGGCTTTATTCAAAAAGTCCTCACATTCCTTGCCAAAGAAGAAAGTGCAAGTATTGACACAATTTTGACACTATCTGAAGAAATGTCTATTTCTAAGGCAAAACGTCAAAATGTACTGAATAGTATGGTATATGACGGCTTCATATATTTGGAAAAATCTACCAATAGCTATCAATACAACTCGCCCATCATGCGCCTTTGGTGGCAAAACTGCAAACATCAATATGAGAACTAAAGAAGAATATAGCTTATTGGCTGAAAAACTTTTAGCCAATACCTACAAACCTCACCAACTTCTACAAGAAGAATTGATAGAGGCTTTTGTGGTACGTTTGAAAGTTTTTGAACGCCTTTATCGAGATATTTCGACTACAGAGCGTACAAGTTTTGGACCTCATTATTTGATTGAGGGACAGCGCGGTATGGGCAAAACTACGCTTTTGCTTCGACTTTGCTATGAGCTTGAACGAGATAAAAACTTGCCTGCGTGGTTATTGCCTTTGGCACTCAAAGAAGAACAATATTATAGCATTACGCGCCTTTCTGACCTTTGGCAACGCATCATAGAAGTTTTGGCGGATAGCTATCCCAAATTTGAAAAATTGGAAAATGATTTGGAGAAATACAGCTATGTAGAAGATGACAGAGAAGTAGAGAAAGCCTATTTTGAATTATTGGTAAAAGATTTGAATAAAAAAAATAAAAAACTTGTCCTATTTATGGACAATATGGGTGTAACTTTTGAGCGATTCAATGAATATGAACAACAACGTTTGCGCCAAATTATGCAAACTTATTCAGAAATACAATTCATAGGCGCGAGCCATAAAATTTGGGATAATTATGCGAATTATAGCAAGCCTTTTTATGATTTTTTTAAGGTAGAAAAACTAAAAGCCCTGACTTCAGAAGAAATCAATACGCTTTTACAAAAATTGGCAGAAGGCAATGAAAAATTAGACCATATCATTCGCACACAGCGCACCCGCATAGAGGTCATGCGCACGCTCACAGGTGGAAATATTCGTACTACTTTGTTGGTTTTTCAGGCATTGGCACAAGATGAAGATGGACAAGCATTGCAAGACCTTGAGTTTTTGTTGAATGAAGTTACACCTTACTACAAAGCCCGTTTAGATGACCTTACACCCCTTGAACAAAACGTAATAGATGCCCTCGCTACACATTGGGGCTCTATGACTTTGGCAGAAGTAGCCAAAAAACTAAGACGTTCAGAGCCTGAAGTGGAGAAAGAACTCGAAAGACTAAGCCAAACAATTTGGCTCGATAAAATGCAAGAAACGCCCGAAACACTCTTATACAGAATTTCAGAACGCTTTTTTAATATTTGGTATCTCATGCGCATGAGCCGAACCAAAGACCGCAACAGGGTGGAATGGTTCGTAAAAATGCTCGAAGTTTGGTTTGACTACAATACAGAAGAACTCAACAGCAAAGCCCAAGAACATATCAAAAACCTCGAAAATCCTGATTATATAGCTTCAAGTGCCTATACTATGACGCAGGCATTGTTGCATACAGGACTTATAAAATGGGATACTCAAGAAAAACTTTTGGAAGCTACTAAAAGTCTTTTAGAAAGGAAAGATAAGTATTTGGCGGGGGAACTGTCTGAAGCTGACAGTGAGATTGTAAATAGTTTACAAAATGTTTTCAATGGAATACTTTATGAAAAAACAGAGGAAGAACAGCAAGAAATAGCCATTAAGTGCTTAGATACTTTGAAAAAGGTAAAGAATAAAAATGACGAAAATGGGGGCGTTTGGTACATAGAATTTGTTTTTTATAATATTCTAAAAAAAGAAGAAGAGAGCATATTATGTCTTGAAAAAGCTCTGAGTTTTCCAAACGCATTGACTTACTATAAGTTAATGGAATTTTATATAACACAAAAAAAATATACAGAAGCAAACGAATTGATTAAGAAATACCAGCTCTTTGATAATAGAGAACCAATAGTGGAAAGCATACTTTATTTCTCTCAGTTGATAGTGTACCTCACATTAAATAAGATAGGAACATTCACAAATCTTCTTGAGGAGTTTATAAGAACAAATATAAACCTAAAATCATTTGCAGATGAATTTGCAAAAAACAACCATGATGTTTTCAAAATACCTTTATTATATACTTCATGTATAAATTTATTTGATAATTTCAATAAAAACAAACTAAACATTGAAAAATTAGAAATAATATTGTCAGATTATAATGCCATAAAAAATGACTTTCACAGTCATTGTATATTAGCCCTTTTTTACTTAAATCTCAAAATAGATAAAGAAAAATACATACATTTTGCTGAGAAAATAGCAAAATTTAAAACTAAAAATGAAGTAGATAAGTTATTAAAATTGATGTTACTACGGTTCTTAGATATGTGGAATGGCAATTATATAAACTCTCAAAAAGAACTTATTAATTCCGTTAAATTTTATCAGGATATTGAAGGAAATGATTTTTTGATACCTATATTTGGTAAAATATATGCCAAAATCATCAAAATGTCAATAGCCAAAAAATCGCGCTATTTAAATAATTTTGCTTCAATACCTCATCTTGTCCAAGACAATGAGATAGCCTTATGTTTCCTTATCGCACCCTATTATGCTTTGACAGATTCGCCTAAGATATACGATTTCTTTTCTAAAGTTCCACCATATCAGCTCAAAGATATAGAACGCATCATGGCAGAGATAGCACAGATGCGGATAGATTATGCTTAGCCTTGCCTGCCCACGTAGGCAAGGGTATTTTTTTCGGTTGGCAATCCGCTCGCGGTTGTCAATCCGAAAAAAATACCGCACTATCTGGGCAGGCAAGGGAGATTCTTGTAAAAATTAAAACACTCTAAATCAAATAGTTAAACATAAAATAAATATTTTTATGGTCTGCATAGCCGTTTTTTGAAAATTATTTGAGTAGAAAACTTATATTTGCACACTCAAAACTATGACCTCATGAAAGTAGGCAAACAGTTCCTTTTTGGTGCATTGATAGCAGGCAGTATCTTGTTCGTGTCTGCCACTTTTTACTTTTATCAAAATTTTTATACCGCCAACTTTTTAGTTGATGGCAAAGCAAGTGGAACGTACTTTTTTATCAAAGAAGGAGACGACTTCAAAGCCGTACTAAACCGATTGTATGACGAGAAAATAGTCGCCAATAAGCTCTCTTTTGCCTTTGTATCACAGATAAGAGGCTACCAAAAGAACATCAAGGCAGGCAAGTATTATATCAAAGCCCGCTCAAATAACATGACAGTCGTAAGTATGCTTCGTGCTGGGGCGCAAACACCCATCAAAATTACTTTCAACAACATCCGTACCCTTGATGACCTCTCTGAGCGCGTAGCAGAGCAACTTTCTTTTGACAAAAAAACCTTCAAAAAAGTCCTTTGTAGCCCCGAAATATTGAAAAAATACAACACAGACACCATGAATATCATAGGACTGTTCTTGCCCAATACCTATGAAGCCTATTGGACAGTAAAGCCTGAAGGATTTATAGAGCAGATGCACAAAGAATACAAGAAGTTTTGGACTGAAAAACGCTTAGAAAAAGCCAAAGCACTCAAACTTTCCCCTGCCCAAGTCATCACGCTTGCCTCCATAGTACAAGGCGAAACAGGCAAAGAAGACGAAAAACCCCGCGTAGCAGGTGTATATTTGAACCGCCTCCGCGACAAAATGAAGCTACAGGCAGACCCCACTTTGGTATTTGCCTTGCGTGATTTTACTATCAGAAGACTGTATGACAGGCACAAAGAAGTAAACTCGCCTTACAATACCTACAAGTATGCAGGCTTGCCCCCAGGACCTATCAATATGCCCATACAAAGCTCGATAGATGCTGTCCTCACACCCGAACAGCACAAATACATATACTTTTGTGCAAAAGGAGATGGGACAGGTTATCATAATTTTGCAGTCAATTACAATGACCACTTGCGCAATGCCCGCACCTATCAAAAGATACTCGATACAAAAAACATTAAAAACTAAAACCTTTTTTACCCAAATGCGTTTTATCTTTTATTTCGAATAACTATTTTCAACACCATTTTCAAAACCTAAGAATGGTTATAAATAGTTAGCATTTCAATAACTATTTTTTTACATAGACCATGAGTACCTTACTAAACAAAGAGTTGAAAAAAAAACTCCTTGAATTTTGCTTACAACAACAGTATGAAAGAGTAGAAACCGCAGAAAAGGCTGTGGAAGATGCCGCAGAAAGTGCTACTCAAGAAGATACCAGCGTGGAAGAAAAATTTGAATCTTTCCGTACACAGATGCAAGCCGACCGCGATATGTTCAACAAACAGTTGAGCGAAGCACGCGATGGTTTGAATACATTGCACAAAATAGAACTCGACCGCCAACTCGAAAATGCCGCACTGGGCGCAATAGTCATCACCAATGCACAAAAACTGTTCTTTGCCATCAATATCGGGCAAATAAAACTTGAGCAGGATACATATTTTGCCGTATCGCTTGAAGCCCCGATAGCAAAGGCTATAGTAGGCAAGCGCGTGGGTGATAGCTTTACCTTTAGAGATAAAACGTTCCAAATCACTGATATATTCTAAATCAAAAAAAGTACCTGTTTACCTGTAAACCCATAAACCGTTTACCTGCAAACCCAAAAAACAGTTGCCTGTAAACCCATAAACCGTTTACCTGCAAACCCAAAAAACAGTTGCCTGTAAACCCATAAACCATTTACCTGTAAACCCATAAACCATTTACCTGTAAATCCAAAAAACAGTTGCCTGTAAACCCGTTACCTGTAAACCCATAAACCCTTCCACCCTTCCCCTTATGAGCTTAGACATAGCCACCCAAAAAGCAACAGAAAAAGCGTCAGCCGCTTCAGCGATTGATGCTACAGTAAAATTTGCGTTCCCAGATGGAAACGTTATTTATGTAGATGGTTACAACGGCAATGCCATCAGTAACGAAGACAAAGAAGCTGAATGTACCGTAAAAGTAGCTTTAGAAGACCTGATGTCCATGCTACATGGCGAGCTAAATCCTATGACTGCCTTCATGGAAGGAAAGATGACCATAGAAGGTAACATGGGTACAGCCATGAAGCTACAATCTCTTTTTAGCTAAAACCTACCCCTTGCCTGCCAAGAAAGAAAAAGTCACCAATCCACAAAAAAGGAGTGTTGTGAGTTCTTTTGGGTAGGCAAGTTTTCCTTCCCTACCCAAAAACTATGTTCAAAAAAATACTTATTGCCAATCGCGGAGAAATCGCCCTGCGCGTTATCCGCACTTGCAGAGAAATGGGAATCAAGACTGTAGCAGTCTATTCTACAGCCGACCGCGACAGCCTCCATGTGCGTTTTGCAGATGAAGCCGTTTGTATTGGTAAACCCGAAAGTAAGGACTCATACCTGAATATGCCCCGCATCATTGCGGCAGCAGAGATTACGAATGCAGATGCTATCCACCCTGGGTATGGTTTTCTTTCTGAGAACGCCAAATTCTCCCAAATTTGCCAAGACAATGGCTTCAAATTCATAGGGGCTACGCCTTATATGATAGACACGATGGGCGATAAAGCCACTGCCAAAGATACCATGAAAAAAGCAGGCGTACCTGTCATACCTGGCTCTGATGGCTTGCTTGAATCGTTAGAAGATGGCAAGCGCGTGGCTAAAGAAGTACGCTATCCTGTCATCATCAAAGCCACTGCAGGCGGAGGTGGGCGCGGTATGCGTATCATCAAGACTGAGGAAGATTTTGAAGGTGCGTGGAACAGTGCAAGAGCAGAAGCAGAAGCCGCCTTTGGCAATGCGGGTATGTATTTGGAAAAATATGTAGAGGAGCCACGCCACATTGAGATTCAAATAGCAGGCGACCAGTTTGGTACGGCGTGCCACCTCTCGGAGCGCGACTGTAGCATACAGCGCAGACACCAAAAACTGGTAGAAGAAACGCCCTCGCCTATCATGACTCCCGAACTCCGTCAAAAAATGGGTGATGCCGCCGTAAAAGCCGCCAAAGCCATCAATTATGAAGGTGTGGGTACGATTGAGTTTTTGGTGGATAAGCATGGTGATTTTTACTTTATGGAGATGAACACGCGTATCCAAGTAGAACACCCCATCACTGAAGAAGTTACAGGTGGATTTGACCTTATCAAAGAACA
>JAAFJK010000307.1 GCA_013298105.1 Cytophagales bacterium | reverse complement strand
GTAAGATGTGTCCTGTGCAAAGTGAGTTATGTGCCGCTACTGAAAGTCCTATAGAGGGGTCTATCCTTGAAATCTCTACTATGGCGGCTACATATTCATGATAGCCTAAGCCTGCACCTCCGTACACTTCGGGTACAAGCACACCCATCAAGCCCAATTCTCCCAAGCCTTTGAAGACTTCTACAGGGAACTCTTGGCTCTCGTCCCACAACATAATATTTGGGCGAATATACTTTTCGCCAAATGCTTTCGCACTTTGGGCGACTTCGGCAATCATTTCTGCTCTATTGTCAAGTGTTAGCGTACTCATGAGGTAGTATAAATTTAATTTTTCCATGCAAAAATAGCACAAAACTTAGAATATTTAAAACGTTTGCGTTTTTTTATTTTTATTTAAAATTAGCTATCTTTGCCTCAAAACCTATGGTAAATCACATGAAACAATCATCTCAACCCAAACCCAAGCCCAAAGTCAAGCCAAAAGCTACGCCCAAAAAGCCTCTGCGTGCTGTAAAAATCTTGCCTACCCTGCCCCTGAAAAAAGCCGAAATCAAAATAGCCCAAGTCTATTGGGACAGCTATGGCGCATCGGCTATGGTCATGTTCATGGTTACGCTTGCTGTTACAGTGTTTTTGGTCTTTGCGGTGCTGAATAAAAATCCTGTGCAGTTTGTACTTTTTTTGACAGCCATGCTCTGCACTTTCTTCTTGTTTGAGCTTGTCCGAATCGCTATGGACAGTGCGCAAAAGAAGAAAATTGAAATTATCTGCGTTTTTGATAAATACGGCAAAAGTGCGGACAATCGTTTGATGAAAACAAACTACATGGCGCAAAAAGTGGCGGGACATACCTTGCTTTTTCCTCCCGAAATTTATTTTTCGCTTGACAAAGGCAATCATGTACGTTTGTTTTGTACGCCTATTTTCAAAATTGTGGTAGGTTGCGAAGTATTCTCAGGGGCAGTTTCTGCCAAACGCTAAAAATGCTATCCCATGTTTGGGATAGCATTTTGCTTTTTTAAGTCGTTCATATCTATTTTCTACTAAACAGTATCCATAAAACTCTTTTCAATCTTATGAAACATACCTAAGCCTGTCAAGAAAATAATCAACGTAATTACTACACAATAGCCCAACTGATAGACTGTAAAAGTGCCTGAACCAAAAAATGCGTACCTAAATCCTTCTATCAACGGACAGACAGGGTTCAGCTCAAGAACAAAACGCCATTTTTCAGAAGTAATGAGCGAAAGCGGATAGATAACAGGCGTAGCGTACATCATCAGTTGTACGCCAAAGCCTACCAAAAGTGCTAAGTCGCGGTATTTGGTAGTAAGCGAAGATATGATTATCCCCAAACCAAGCCCCAAAATACCCATCAGTATTAAGAAGAACGGAATAGCCAATATCCAAAGATTAGGACTTAGTTTTGCACTTGTAAAAAAATAAAAAAACAAGTAAAAAGCAATAAAAACAGCCATTTGTATCAAAAAAGCTATCAAGCCCGATATGACTATCGAAACAGGCACAGTAAGGCGTGGAAAATATACTTTTCCAAATATACCCGCATTGCTTGTAAAGGTACTCGAGGTACTTGTAAGGCATCTTGAAAAATACCCCCAAATCGTAATGCCTGCCATATAAAACAGCAGCGGAGGCTGTCCGTCAGTAGGTATTCGGGCTACATTCGTAAAAACTACCAAAAAAGTGAAAGTAGTAATTAACGGTTGAATGATATGCCAGGCAGGACCTAAAATAGTTTGTTTGTATTGCGCCACAAAATCGCGCCAAACAAATAACATAACCAAGTCGCGGTATCGCCAAAGCTCACCCAATCTTAAATCAAACCAAGAGGTTTTGGCAGAGATGACTTCCGTCCATTGCTCTTGTGGTGTGGTTTTTTCTTGCATAGAGGTATTATTTCTTTTGGGTGGTGTCTGTTTCGGTAGGCAAGCTTGAGCCACCTGTGATGGTTTCGTAAGTAACTTGAGTTTTGGGCAAAAGGCTTGTAAGTGCCATTTTAATGTCTGTATTCAAAGGATTGCCTGCGATATGAAGCATCTGCAACTTAGTCAAGCGACTGATAGAGTCAGGCACAGTCTGCAATTTATTGTTTTGCAACCATAGATGCTCAAGGTTTTTGAATCGTCCTATTTCGTTCGGGATTTCTTCCAAGCCATTGAAACTAAGTAAAAGCACATCGAGTTTTTCTAATTTTGCCAAACGCGCCAAGCCTGTTTTCCAGTTTACTTGTGGCATACGCATCACACTTATCATAGTCAGGGCAGGCAAGGTCGAGAGCGATTCAGGAATTTCCTTGAATTTATTGCCATCAATGCTAAGTTCTTGCAAAGCCTTCAATTCTTTTATATTCTCGGGGATAGCTGTAATTTCGCTGTCTTGTAAAAACAGTTCGCGGAGCTTTGGCAATTCCTTCAGTTTATCAAAAGCATCTTTTAAGTCAAGTTTGGGCATATTAGAGAGCCAAACTGCCTTGAGGTGCTTTAGTTTTGTGATATTGGCAGGCAATTTTTCAAAACCCGCCCCTGAAAGTTCTAACTCCTCCAGCTTCGGCAACTTAGATAAATAGTCCAAAGCCTCGTCCCAGTTTAAGTTGGGTTTATCTGCCAGATAAATCGCTTTGAGGTTCGTCAATTTAGTAATTTCGGCAGGTATTTTATCAAATTTATCATCTTTGAGGCTCAATTTCTCTACCGCCTCGCCTGCCTGAAGTCCATCTTTTAGGGTTACTTGGTAAGGTTCAAAACTTTTAACTGATTTGTCCTTTTCCTTTTTTTCTGTACTTGGACTGCAAAGAGTCAAAAAAAATAGTGCGAAACTCGCTAAGGCAAAATGAATTTTCATGGTTATTTTAATTTTTTTGCAAAGATAGCTTTTTTCTTGGAAAAAGCGCAACAGGGCAAAAGAAACAACTACAGCTTTTTTCTTGGAAAAAGCGCAACGGGGCAAAAGAAACAACTACAGCTTTTTTCTTGAAAAAAGCGCAATCCTAAAAAATAACTACAGCTTTTTTCTTGGAAAAAGCGCAACAGGGCAAAAGAAACAACTACAGCTTTTTTCTTGGAAAAAATCCAGTCATTATAACGGATTTTAGTTTGATAACGACATAATTAATTTGTGAAAGAGGCACGCGGATAACGCGGATTTTACAGATGACAACGGATTTTTTAATTTCTAAGGAACGAGTAAAAAATAACTTGAGAATATTTAGCCACGCTGTAAGCGTCTGTTATCGAGCTTTTACGCGGTTAGGCAATACCAACAGACGCTTACAGCGTGGCTTCGCGTGAGCAAAATTATCATGTTATTTTATTTTCATTTCTTAGGTTTTTTGTTTTTTCTTTTTGGCGGCAGGAAAAAGGATATTATTCAAAATCAGTCTGTAGCCTGCTGAAGTAGGGTGCAATTTGAGGTCAGTCGGTTCTTCGCCTACGTGGTGTTGATAGTCTTCGGGGTCGTGTCCACCATAAAACGTCCACGTGCCTTTGCCCAAAGTCCCATGAATATAACGCGCTTCTTCGATGCGCTTAGTTTCGCCCATGATGACTACATCAGGCTTGATAAGTTTTTTCTTAAAGCCTGTGGTTTGTCCCATGAATCCTTTTACGATATGCGTATGGGTTTGGGTAAGCATCGTAGGTACGGGGTCCCACTTAGCCGAATATTGAAAAAGCGTAAATACATCATTGCTTTCCATCAGTCCTGGTCTTTCGAACGGTTGGTTGTCTATAGACGAATATTCATACTCATACGGACTTGTAGTAAGGTTAAAGTTCTGAAAAGCAAAACAATTTTTGAAATTAAGTTTGCTTTGGGCGGCAGGGTCTGCGCCATCTCCGTCATACATATTCTCACAAATATCTACTCCTTCTGCCGCAAGTGCAATGTCGTAAGTATCTGTAGCCGAACACATAGCAAACATGAATCCACCACCTGCACAAAAGTCGCGTATTTTCTTTACTACTGCGAGTTTGAGTTGCGAAACCTTCTTGTAGCCCCATTTTTTGGCAGTAGCTTCAGCATTTTTTTGTTCTTCTACATACCATGCTTGGTTGCGGAAGGTAGAATAAAATTTGCCATATTGCCCCGTAAAGTCTTCATGGTGAAGGTGTAACCAATCATATTTGGGCAAATCATCTTTCAATACTTCGTCATCATATATGGTCGTGTACGGGATTTCAGCATAAGTAAGTACAAGCGTAACGGCATCGTCCCAAGGCTGTTTGCTTTTGGGAGAATAGACGGCTATTTTGGGGACTTTTTCGAGCTTCATTGCGTCCATGTTTACGTCTGGTTTGGAGATTTCGGCTATGATGCTGGAGGCTTGTGCGTCAGAAATGACTTGGTAACTCACGCCCCTGATGATACATTCTTTCTCGATGCTGGGTGCGTGTCTGAACATAAAACTGCCTCCTCTGTAGTTCAAAAGCCAATCTGCTTCTAAGCCTTGCGCAAGCACCCAATACGTGATGCCGTAAGATTTTAGGTGGTTTACTTGTTTTTCGTCCATCGGCAGGAGGATATGGGAAGCCTTGCCTGCCCACGCCGCGCTGAGGAAGAAAAATAAAAACAATAAGCTATTTTTCATAGTATGATGATTTTGCAACAAATATAATAAAAAGAAACCATATTTCAAAAATTCATGGGCAAATAAATTATAAAAGTCGTGCCTTCTTTGAGTATGCTTTGGGCTTTGATAGTACCTTTGTGCGCTTCTATCATGAGTTTTACATAGCTCAGTCCAAGCCCAAAGCCTTTTACATCATGTACATCGCCTGTGGGAACTCTGTAAAATTTGTCAAATATTTTTCTTTTCATTTCGGGTGCGATGCCTATGCCTTTGTCTGCTACGGCTATTTCTACGCCATTTCGTTTGGAGGCAGTACTGATGGTGATTTCAGGATTTTCTTTAGAATATTTGATGGCATTATCTACTAAATTATGCAAAATATTCGTAAGATGTAGCTTGTCAGCACGCAAAGCAATGGGTATTTCGTCCAAAATCAGTTCAAGTGTGCCGTTTACTTTTCGAAGTGGAGCTTCCAGATTAGCAACTACTTTTTCTATCAATTCGTGTAAATCCAATACTTCCAAATTCAATTTTAGGTCTTCTTTCTCAAGTGTAGCCATTTGCAAAACGCGCTCTACTTGTTTTTTGAGGCGTTTTGTTTCTTCGTGTATGATGGTGGCATAGTTCAAAAGTTTTTCAGGCTTTGTAGAGATAGTGGGCTTCATGAGGACTTCGCTTGAGATGGCAATAGTCGCTATGGGCGTTTTGAACTCGTGTGTCATGTTGTTGATAAAGTCGCGTTGTACTTCTGAAAGCCTTTTTTGCTTTAAAATAGCCAACAGCGTATAAGCAAAAAATATAACCACTATCAGCAACACTACAGACGAAAAAATCCAAATATCCATCTCGCCCAGCATATAGGCACGCATGGCAGGAAAGGCTACCGTAAAATAGTAATTGTCTTTGGTCAGGGCAGGCAAGATGTTGGGCTTCGTCTTCTCGATGGAGTCTTGCAAAAGTTGCGCTTTTTTGTCGCGCTGGATTTTTACGGCATTGGCATATATCAATTTTTTGGTGCTACTTTCATAAATTCCATATTCAAAATCCATGTAAATATTTCTGAACTTCAGCGCATCTTTGATATATATTTCGAGCTTTTTAGAATCTATCACGTCATTTACCATGACTATGTATTGGTTTGAGGAGATTTGATTGACAGGATTTACTAAAGTTGAGGGATTATTGTTAAGTGTCAAGATGCGTTCAGCCACATCACCCAAAGCGACATAGATTCGTTGGTCGAGTTGTGTTTTTTGGAAACTAAACGCCTTATAAAACCAAAAAGCTTGGGTAAGTGCTACGCCTACGAGCGAGATAGTAGCCAAAACTATGATGAACTGAATCGTACTGCGTTTCATGGTGCAAAGTTAAGTATATTTACGATTCGAGGTTTATGAATTAAGAAATTTTCATAAAATATAATTTTTCAAATAAAAAATATAACTTTACTAAGTATTTTTGGCTATGCTAACAAAATGTTAACACCTATTTTTTGGATTTTAGGGGGTAATTGTTGTATTATTGCGTAAAGTTTCCGAGTACACACACACTCTTACACCCTAAAGTAGTTTGTGGTTTTGTAACAATGCTACATACCACAAACTTTATTCCTTACCTACCTAACTAAAAGTACAGGCTTCTATGAATCAATCATAGAAGCCTGTTTTTGTATTTGGGTAGGCAAGGTGCTTTACATCTTATAAGCTATCCCAATCAGAGCCACGCTTGAAGGCAAGTGTCTTACGCGCTCGGCTCTCGTCTTGATGAAAGAAATTTACGATATTGAATTGGTCATCATAAATCTCTGTAAGCAAGGTATTGCGGAGTGTCCATTTTTCAGAAAAACTTTTGGCAGGAAATTCAATATAGACGATATGTTTTTCAAAATCATTTTCTTTTCCAATGAACTTGCCTACCACCGCCTGTTTTTTGGCGTTTTTGATTTGAAAGCAGGCAAGGACATAGTCGGCTATGTCGGCTTGGTATTTTTTAGAATTATCTAAAGAGATTTTTGTGCCGAGTCGTTTCTTTAGTGCGACCTCGAGGTCGTCTGTAAAGATATGTAGTTCCACTTCTATCGTTTGTTTTTTAGGTTGATAGCGGACTTCGGCTATCGAGCTATGGTAGTCGTGGGCAGGCAAGAGGCAGGCAAGTGTCCAAAAAAGAATATACGACATAAGATTAGGAAAGAGTAAAAATTAGTAAAATGTCCAAGTTATTTTTTACTCGTTTCTCATAACGCCAAATCATCTTCTAAAGTATCTATCAGCTCAAGACAGAACTTAGTGGCATCGTCATGGAATTGCATGATAGATTCGTAATGGTCTGTAAGTAGGTTTAAGATGTTTTCGGTAGCGTTATTTTGGCATTTTACCCATATTACTTTGATGGGATAGCCTGTGAGGGCATTTTTTTCGGCAAAATACGCATCACGCGATACTATGGTGTAGTCGTTTGTGAGTGCATATTGCCAAATCATAGAGTCGGAGGTTTGCCCCATACCGATACGACTTATCTGCACCACTTCCTCATATATTTTGGAAAGTGGTTTTACGAGTTTATAAGAAAAATTTTGGTCAAGTAAAAGTTTCATAATTAGGCTACCACCAAGAGTTGTGCAGTAGCAGATTGGGTTCTATGTCTGTTAAAGGTTTTCATAAATTCTATACAACTTTGTATGTCGCGTTTGTTCAGCTCTGGGAAGTCAGAGATGATTTGCTCGACAGTCATACCCGCATTCAGCCAATCCATGATGTCATAAGTCGTGATGCGCAAACCTCTTATGCAGGGCTTATCGCTACGCTTGCCTGCCTCTATGGTGATGGTCTTGTGTAGTTTGATTTTGTCCATGAATGTTTGTGATAACGATTGAAGTGTTAAAGGATTGTAAAACAATCTTTTTGCCAAAAATAGCGCAAAGAAATAGAAAAGTAAAAGAATTGTATAATTTTATTTATAATGTATTAGTAATGAATGGTTTAATTTTATTTATCTCCAAAAAGCCCTGTAATGTTTCTTGACTTCTTTTCGGAGAGCTTTGATGGCAGGCAAGTCAGAGGCTTGTGCGAGGTCAAGGACGTTGCCATTTTTCATGAGGACGTTGATACTTTCGCCTTTTTTCCAGTAGGCTTCGTTGCGGATAGTACCTTCTACGTAAAAATAGGGCAAATATTTTTGTTTTAAGTGCAAAGTTTGCAAAATATTTTCAGAAATCTCTTGTTTGCTCTCGTCCGAAAATTTTTCAGTAGCTATGTGGACTTTGAAAAGCTCTCGATTCAGCAGTCCGTTGCTTAGGAGTTGTAAGATGTAGTCGTTGGAGTTTGCCCAAGTCTTGAGCGAAGCCCAGATGTCATAATCGTCTAAGAGCGTAAAATCGTGGAGGTATTCCTGCCCTTGCCTGCCCAAGAACTGCTCCTTGCCTACCGATTCGGAAAGTAACGTTTTTAAAAATGGACTACTTACTTCAAGGTCTTTGCCTTTAGCAAAAACATCACGCGCCCTGCGCAAAGTACAGACAAGCATTTTTTCGGCAGATACATTGGTTTTGTGGAGATAAACTTGCCAATACATCAGTCTGCGTGTAGTAAGGAAATTTTCAAGGCTATAAATCGCTTTTTCTTCCACCACGAGGCTGTCATCTTTTACAGCAAGCATCTTGATAATGCGGTCTGCGCCTACTGTTCCTTCGTGTACACCTGTAAAAAAACTGTCTCTTTGCAAATAGTCCATTCTATCCATATCAAGCTGACTCGAAACTAATTGATGAAAAAAACGTCTGGCATAAAGGTCTTTGAATATGCTGATAGCCAAGCCAAGACTGCCGTTAAAGTATTCATTCAGGCGTTCCATGAGTAGGATAGAAAGGTCTTCATGGTGTACGTTGTCCAAGAGTGCATACTCAAGCGCGTGCGACATAGGTCCGTGTCCTATGTCGTGCAAGAGTATGGCTATCTGTGCCGCCTCAAACTCTGCCTCTGATATTTCTACGCCCTTCAGCCTCAAAACAGAGAGCGTAAGCCCCATAAGGTGCATCGCGCCAAGTGCGTGATGGAATCGAGTATGATTCGCACCTGGATATACAAACTCTGCCAAGCCTAATTGTTTAATTCTTCTAAGTCTTTGAAAATAAGGGTGTTGTATCAAATCATACAGCAAATCGCTTGAGATGGTAATAAATCCATGTACAGGGTCATTGATGATTTTACGTTTATTGGTCATATTTTTCCTGAATTTTGGCAAAGATACTACTTTTGTCTTATATTTGCACCTTCAAATACTTGTTACCATTTTATTTATGAAGCATTGGCTATTTTATTGTATTGTCATTCTCAGTTTTTCAAGCTGTAAAATATATAACCAAAACATACTCTTTCAATTGAAAGAGAACATCATCAATTACAAAGACTCGATAGCGGCTAAAATCCAAAAAGCCGAAAAAAACTATGTCATACAACCCAACGACTACTTAGAAATCCGCTTATTCACTGCCAATGGGCAGGCACTCATACAGCCTATCACTCCGCCTGACCCCAACAATCCACTGGGGCAAATGGGCATAGGACAAATAGGGGCGCAAGGTATGGGGCAGATGGGTATGCAAGGGGTAGGGGCTGGAGGAGCTGGCGGAAGTGTCGGAGGGGGCAACCCTTTTCCGTTGGAAGCTCCCATTTTTCATGTGCGTTCAAATGGCAACATGAATCTGCCTGTATTGGGAGATGTAAACTTGCTGGGTATGGATTTGTATCAAGCAGACAGCGTTTTGAGGGTACGATACAGCGCGGAGTTATTATACAAGGATTGTTATGTGCGCACACGCTTCATGACCAAAAGAGTTATGGTCTATACAGGAGGAACTGCGATAGTTTTTCCTTTGCGTAACGAAAAAATACAGCTTACTGAACTTATAGCCAGTGTAGGAGGTATAAGCAATCAAATGCGTGGTTCAAATATTCGGTTGGTACGTGGCGACCCGAATAATCCCAATGTGTATATCATAGATTTGCGTACTATGGAATCTCGCAAAAAATCTATAGACAACATGGTACCTTATCATAGTTTAGTCGTAGAACCGAATGACATGATATACATCGAACCTATCCGCAAAACCTTCTGGGAAGTATTGGGAGATGTGTCCCAGCCCATTGCGGCTCTCACAGGTACTATCACGACTGTACTCGCATTGTTTATATTACTTCGCAAATAAGACTAAGCAGCCACTTGTATAACCATAAGCAAGGCTAATGCCCGTTGGTACAACCAACAATCTTTTATCAGTTCCAATCTCTTTCAATGAATAATTCAGCCTCTCAGACTCCACTCAATAACAATAATAATAACAACCAAGAAAATGACAATGATGACATATTGAGCCAAATAGACATTGTCAAGATATTGGAAATCTTACGCAAAAGCCTGTTGTGGGTTTTTATATTCCTTGCTATGGGTTTGGGAGGGGCTTTTTTATATCTACGCTATACAAAGCCTGTCTATAAATCAACTTCACAACTCCAAATCAAAAACGAAAATGAAGAAAATCAACGCGTTTTGTCTGGCTTTGCGGGTGGTGCAGGTCTATTTGGTGGGGGACAAATCAACGACCTTGCGCCTGAACTTGAATTTATCAAATCAGATATTATCACTTTGCCTGTAATAGAAAAATTGAATCTTTGGGTAAGTTATTATTCAAAGGGTAATTTTATTGATTCTGAAAACTATCAAAGCTCACCTTTTACCATAGATTTTGAAAAAGAAGCGGACTTGGAAGCCTACAAAGACCATGACATCAACCTGAATATCATAGATGCGCAAACCTACAAACTTACCTACCCAAACTATGCCAATACACAACCGACTACCCATAAATTTGGAGAAAAAATATGGAATGGAAAAACTACCATTAAATTAAATCTACCTTACAGCACTGCACTAAAAAGTACCAACTATTATTTTAGAATCAACTCCTTGCCTGCCCTGAACCAATACCTAAGAAAAAGTATGGAACTTGGTATTGAGAACAAAGACGCTAAAATCATCTCTATTGGGTTCAGAGAAAATCATCCCCAAAAAACACGCGACATCGTAGCCGCTTTTGATAGTACCTACCAAATAGAAAGCCTGAAGGATAAAAAACGCTCTCTCTTAGGAAAAGAATCGTTTTTAAATGGAGAAATCAAAAAATTTGAAGACTCTGTAGCCATTTATGAAAGCCGTTTACAATCGCTGTACGCTACCGTAAAATCTCGGAATCCTCAAGATAAACTTGATGTGGCTTTTGAGAATTTACAAAAACTCTATGATGAAAAACAAAAAATTGTTCGTAAACTTGCTCAAGTAAGCGAAATAGTCAATTTAGTAGAGCGTGGCGATTATGAAACACTCAAGACTACCATTCCCACCCTTATTTCTTTGGGTATGGGCGATTTGGCAGGCAAGGTGCAAGAAATAAATAAATTGCTTCTACAAAGAGATATGCAAAAACTCAACTTCCAAGAAAATGCACAACAAATGAAATCATTTGAGTTGAAATTTAACAAGGAAATGGAGGATTTGAAGTTGGTGGTAAGTGGTGTCAAGCGCGTACCTCGTGAGCAGATAAGTGAAATTAACGCCCAAATAAGCGAAGCACAAGCCCTGATTGGCAATATGCCTTCTTTCAGCAAGGAATACAATGAGATTTTACGTAAACATACAACCTATTCCGCGCTATATAACAATATGCTAAATGCACAACTGCAAGCGGCTATCAGCAAAGCAGGTATAGTACCCAATATCAAGATTTTGATGCCCGCGAACCTTCCGCGCATACCCATATCACCCGAAAAAACACAAATCTACTTGCTTGGCTTGATAGTGGGCATAGTTTTGAGTGCCATATTGATAGGTACAAACTATATCTTGCATAATACCATCACAAACTTGGGCGACCTTGATAAAATACTCCAAATATCTATCCTTGGTGCTATCCCAGAGCATAAAAAGAAACTTGCCCATACCCGCCTCATCATACATGAGAACCCAAAATCGTCTTTGAATGAATCATTGCGGTCTATCCGTACCAATTTGGAGTTCATGCTGCCCAGTGCCAAAGCCCTGCATAACAAAGACAATGGCGGTACGGTACTTTCCATCACTTCTACTGTGAGTGGGGAAGGAAAAACTTTTGTAGCCGCGAACTTGGGAGGTATGATAGCTACTTCTAACTTGAGAGTAGTTTTATTGGACTTTGATATGCGCAAACCTAAATTACACTTAGCTTTTGATGGGACGAACGAACAGGGCGTAAGCAGTATTTTGATTGGCAAAAAAACATTGGAAGAATGTATCTGCAACACACGCATACCTACACTAAAATACATACCTTCAGGTCCAAACCCACCCAATCCTACAGAGCTTATCTTGCGTGAAGATTTTGATTTGATGATAGCAGAGCTGAAAAGCAAATTTGACGTAGTTTTGATAGATACGCCTCCAGTGGGCTTGGTAACAGACGGTGTATTGATTATGAAAAAGGTC
>JAAFJK010000417.1 GCA_013298105.1 Cytophagales bacterium | reverse complement strand
GTGTTTGTAAGATACCTTTGGAGGGACAATAGCCATAAGATTCGTTTTGGAGAGCTATCTCGGCTATGATTTCTTTCATCCAAAGGGGCATTTGATGGTTTTTTTGGATTGGGTCGCCAATATTTTCCCAAAAAATTTCTTGTCCAGCTTGTTGGATAAGTTCGGCTTTTTTTACAATTTCGCGGATTTCGTAGGAAAGTTCATTGGCACCCGCGCTGAGTAGTCTTTGACGCATTAAAAAGTTGGAGAAGTTGAACTATAACGGGGCAAAGATAAGATATATTGCAAATATAAGGCGTGAAAAATCAATATTCCCCCAAAAATTATTAGGCTTCTTGCTAAAATCCATCTTCCTCCCTCAAAAATGCTTTGTAAAATAAGCACTCGACTGATAAACTTCCCAAATAGCCCAATTATCCAAGTACATTTCCATGTCAGCATAGCCATCTTTTTGCATACCTTCAGCTATTTGCTGGCGTAGGCGGGCAGGCAAGGCACAAGCAAAACGTGCAAGTGCTTCAGTATTTGGATAACTCAACAAAAATTTGCAAATGCGGGCATTCAAGATGTAGCCTTCAGTTTTCCACAAATCCCATAAATCTGTCAAATTGCGGACAGCCATGTGATTGAGCCAATGCTCTGTGGTGGGTTCACACTTGGGCGATAGATGCGCGACATACACAAAATATACTCTTTTGAATCCTTCTGCTTTGGCAAAATCAATCAAACGCTGTTCATGCGCACCTGTGATGCGGATGTCGTCTATTACCAGCAAGTCTTCAGGCTTCGGCGTGGGGCAGGCAAGTTCAAAGAACATATCCACTTTGCCCATGATAGCTTCGCGCTCAGCTTGGCTTAGATTTCCATAATCGGCAGGAAAGAGCTTGGTACGTGCTACTTTTACCTTTTTTCCACGCTTAAGTGTGTGCATAGCTTGTGTAAGGCTATCTGAAGCGGTTGGTACATATTTATAGGCAGAAGACGTAAACCAAAAATCACGTACCAAAAGTTGTGGGAACTTTTGCCGAACCAGCTCGGCTATAGCCGCACTGTATTGCGCAGACATAGAGCGCGAACCATACTTAAAACGGCTATAGGCATACCCATCAAATAAATCGCCTTTTTGGTCAAATATAATTTCTGCTTGGCGCGTAAGCGTGTGTAGCCCTATGCTATGAACTTCAATAAGTCCCATATTTGGTGTATCGTGTCAAGATTGGGGTCAAAATTACGCAAATTTTTTGTATAAAGAAGCGAATGAAGCCCTAATTTTCGTGCGCCTTGATAATCTGTGATAAAGTTATCGCCTATATGCACCACCTCAGGGTAGGCAAGGACGGGGGCAAAAATGCGCTTATCAGGCTTACTGAAGCCTATTTCGTCTGAAAAAAGCAACATATCCCAGCACTCAAGCATATCCCACTCCGCAAGCATCAAGCGCAAAGTAGAGCCTGCAATAAAACCTGTATTACTTACCAAAAAAAGTTTTGCGCCTTGTGCTTTCAGCGCATCAAGCACCTTGCCTACCTCCGCTTCGCTGGGGGAAGGGAGATGTGCCAAAAACAACCTTTCCTGCGCTTCATATAGCGCTGCGAGCGGTTCGGTAGGCAAGGGCAAAGACAATGCTTCTGCCAAAAGTCCGATACGTTCAGCAAAGTTAGTCTGCAAACCTGTCTGTTCTGCTTTTTTATCAAGAGCTTTGTCAAGATAAGAGAGCGGCGCAGAGAGGCTTTCTACAGAAGTGCCAAAAAAATCTGCCAACAGACTTGCCTGCCTCCCCTTAAAAGCGGGATTGCTGACTATCAGCGTATTCCATAAATCAAAACTGAATGATTGCATAATGCGTATTGTTTAATATTACCGCCCCCATCTTCTTTTTCTCCCATTTACCTGTTACCCTGTTACCCAGTCGCCCAGTCCCCCTTGTTTACCAGTCCCCCATTTACCTGTTACCCAGTCCCCCATTTACCTGTTACCCAGTCGCCCAGTCCCCTCCCTCATACTAAAAAGCCCTATCAAACCTATGATAAAAAAGGAAGTCAAAACTAAAATGCTGTTCCGCATACTCCCTGTGAGTGCTTGAATAAAACCATACAAAAACGTACCCAACACAATGCCTATTTGGGCAGTTGTATCAAAAAAACTAAAAAATGAAGCCGTTTCAGTCGTTTCGGCAGGCAAGGTCTTGGCAAAGGTAGCCCGCGAAAGTGCCTGCAAACCACCCATCACAAGTCCCACACAAAATGCCAAGATATAAAATTGTGCTTCAGTGCGCACCGTATAAGCATACAAACAAATAAATACCCACAAAAAAACACCCAAACGCAATGCAGGTACATTGCCCCATTTTTTTGAAATAAAACTAAACAATAACGCTCCCAATGCTCCCAAAATCTGTAATACAAATACAATTTTTATCAAGGTAGCCTGAGAAAGTCCGACTTCCTCCTTGCCAAAAGGGGTAGCAAGTTGCATGATAGTCATCAGTCCCATGTTATAAAAGAAAAATGAAATCAAAAAAGTCCTTAGCCTTGCCTGCCCCCAAAGTGCCTTGCCTGCCTTCATCAACTCAATATAACCCTGTACAAAGGCATTGCCCTTGCCTGCCACGCGGTTTTGCGCCCCCGCAGGCAAGTAAGCAAAAGCATATTCTGCAAATACCAACCACCACACACCCACCAGCAAAAACGAGATACGTATGTGTATATCGGCTTGAATCATAGCCTCCGTAAAAAAGAACCAATGCGGCATTTCTATCATCAAGATATTCAAGCCCAGCATCAAAACGCCCCCTACATAGCCCAGCGCAAAACCTTTGGCACTGATACTGTCAAATTTATCCTCAGTGGCGATGGCAGGCAAGATGGCATTGCAAAAAACTATGCTACAACTGTATGCCACACTTGAGAGTATAAAAGCCCCTACAGTCAAAACGATATAGACTTTGGTAGCAAAAAACAATAGAAAACAACCCAATACACCCAAATAGCAAAATACACGCATGAACGTTTTTTGTCTGCCGAGTGCATCTGCCAAAGAGCCTATCAAGGGATTCAGGACAGCTATCAAAAGCGCGGAAAAAGACACAATGAAAGCATACAAAACACTGCTTGAGATAGCTCCGTCTGTAGCTATTGCCAAAAAATAAGTCGGAAATATGGCAGAGGTAATCGTAAGTGAATAGGCAGAGTTTGCCCAGTCATACATACACCACGCCCATAAGGTTTGAGGATTGTTTTTTGTCTGCATACCTTGTTTGAAAATCTATGCAAAAGTACAAAAAAAAAGTACACCCACCGAATTTCGATGGGGGTACTTGAGAGAGTCATCTTGCACATGATTTATAGGTGCAAAATTAACACCCCCAAATGGCTTTGTCAATACTCATAAATGAGTATTTTTAAAGGTTTTTTCATCTTTTTTTCTTTTTGAGTGGCAAATAATACTATCTTTTAGAGTAGCTTTATTATTTTTGCTATATTTGCGGAACATATTCCCCTAAAAATGCTATGAAAAAAATCTTGTTATTCAGCTTGTTCTGCCTTGCCTGCCTGACTGCTCAGGCGCAGGACGAAAAAAAAGAAGACCAAAAAAAGGAAAAGCCAAAAGTACACTATCGTGTGAGTATGTACATAGGCAGGACTTTTATTTCTGTTACAGAACTTAACCAATTTTTGCGAGAGGCGAGTTTAAATACCTTGTCTGGTACAGCCTCAAAAGCCCTCATCAGTCTTTCTTTAGCAGATGACGAAGAAGATATGACAAACATCATAGAGTTTGGCTATCTTGGGCAAGGGCTTGGTACTGATGCGCGTAGCACCAATCTGCAAAGTATATTTATGGGTACGCACTTGGGCTACAGAGTAATAAACACCCAAAAGCACATACTCATGCCTATTTTGGGCTATACATTTTCGGAAGGCACACGACTGAATGTAGTCAATGCCACTCCCGCCCCAAACACTTTCAGTGCGCAACTTACCTCCCCAAACAGCACCCTCACACAACTTACCTACCAAGCGCGGTCGTTCGTTCATGCGGGGCTGGAGTACAGATTCAAAAATAGATTTATGGATATTGGGGTGCGTGCGGGGCATTATTTTAGGCTCTCACGTGGAAAATGGTACACAGCCAATCCGAATGCACCACTATCAGATGTACCTACTTTCAATCAATTAGGTACATATTTTTCGTTGTTGTTTGGTTTTTAGGCATAAAAAAGCCTGCACTTGGGAAGTGCAGGCTTCTTTGTATTTGTTTATTTAATCAACCAAACTAAGGTTTACTTTTTTACCTTTGATACTGCTTTTGTTCATGATACTTATCACGTGTTGCGCTTCTCCCGCAGGGACATCTACGAATGAGTGTTGGTCATAAATATCTATCGCGCCTATTTTGCTACCGCTTATGCCTGTCTCGCCTGCTATGGCTCCGAGAATATCAGATTTTGATACTTTTTGGTTTTTGCCTAAGTTGATAAAAAGGCGTGTACTTGCGCCGCGTTGTTCATTGCTAAACTTTTTCTTACCGCCTTCGTTGCGATTGTTGCTTCTATCTCTGTCGTTTCTGTTATTTCTATCGTTTCTGTCGTTTCTATCTCTGTCGCCTCTGCGGTTGTTATCACGTCCGTAGCGGTCATTGCTACGTTCGTTATTGCGGTCGTTTCTATTCAGTTCGAGTGCTTCAATTTGTTGTATGTTCTTACTTTCGCCTACTTGCATAAATAGCAATGCTTCTGCAATTTGCTTGTATTCAAAACCTTGCTCTTGCAATTCTGCAAAAAGCACATCAAATTTAGTTTCGTGTTTTTGAGGCTGTTGCAACTGCTCTACCAACTGCGTTTTGAAGCGTTCTTGGCGTTTTTGTTGCATCATTTTAGGTGTAGGTACTACGCCTTGGTCTATTTTTACTTTACTAAAACGCTCGATGTCGCGCAATCTGCCTGTTTCTCTGCGCAAAATAAAAGTATAAGAAATACCTTTCTTGCCTGCCCTGCCTGTACGTCCGATACGGTGTACATAATACTCAGGGTCAAGAGGTGTATCAAAATTGAAAACGGCTTCTATGTCATCTACATCTATACCGCGTGCGGCTACATCAGTAGCTACCAGAATATTTATCAATCCTTTGCGGAAACGGCTCATGACAGCATTTCTTTGCATTTGTCTGAGGTCGCCATGCAGTCCTTCGGCAGTATAGCCTTTGGCTTGGAGAGATTCTACGAGTTCATCAACGCGCTGTTTGGTATTACAAAAAGCAAGCATCAATTTGAGGTCGTTCATCTCTATGAGGCGGTGCATGAGTTCGAGTTTATCTTCTTCACGCACAGGAAAGTAGAACTGCTCAATGGTCGCGTTGGTAAGTTGTTCGCTTGCGACTTTTACGTATTGCGGATTGTTCTGAAAACGCTTGGTGATTTGACGAATAGCGTCAGGTACAGTAGCCGAGAAAAGTACAGTTTGACGTTCTGCAGGCATTTGTGCCAAAATTTCTTTGATGTCGTCTATGAAACCCATGTTGAGCATTTCATCTGCTTCATCAAGAATGACAGTTTTGATGCTGTCAAGGACAAGTGTACCACGCTCCATGTGGTCCATGATACGTCCTGGCGTACCGATTACGATTTGCACGCCTTTTTGCAAGGCTTTGATTTGGCGGTCTATAGATTCTCCTCCGTAAACGGCAAGAGAAAATATGTTGCGTTTGTACTTGCCAATTTTCTTAAATTCTTCAGAAACTTGCAAGGCGAGTTCACGAGTCGGGCAAAGCACCAAAACTTGTACTTGCTTTATAGAAGTGTCAATGCGCTCAAGGGCTGGGATAGCAAAGGCGGCAGTTTTGCCTGTACCTGTTTGTGCTTGTCCGAGTACGTCGCGACCTTCAAGTAAGAAAGGTATGGCTTGGGCTTGGATAGGAGAGGCTTCGATGAAGCCCATGTCCTCAATCGCTTGCTGAATATCAGCTGAGAGCGAGAGGTCTTGGAAAGTGATTTTTTGCATACGAACAAGAAAATAGGAGAGAGTCGGTTTCCTCACAATTCTTGTTAGCGGCATTCAAAAATTACTTGCCTTAGAAATGAAAACGAACCCTGTTATTTTCGTGGTGCAAAGGTAGGTAAGTTATTTGAGAAAACCAAATTTAATTTAAATTTAGTTTGGGGGCAGGCAAGGAATATTTGGTTTTTCAGAATATAATTACTCTTTTTCAGGTATATTTTTCGTTTGCACTTCGGATATAAATTGTAAAAAACTTTTTTACAACGTAAAAAAAACTTTTCCAATTTATAAAAATTTGTTTTTTTTGGATATTTCAGCTATCTTTGGACTTACCAAAGCTACCAAAACCCCTGTTAGTTTGGATAATGTATCAATATAGCGTGTTTTGAAGCAAATTTGAAACATTTATCTGTATTCTTGAACTCTTTTTCAAAACAGAAAGTTATATTTTTACGTATTTAAGGTTAGGGATGAATATAAAATAAGTTCATCTTTTTAGTACGCGGATAACATGGATTTTTAAATTTTAAAACATAAAATCCGTATCCGCGTGCTAAAAAGGTAAAATGTAAAAGATGATGTGATTTAATTTCCGTTCCTAACCTTGCCTGCCCCACATAAATCAAAAATCGTAAATACCTTATATATAGTGTTCAATCAACTTACCCCTGTAGTACGCACATTGCTACTTCTGAATGTAGCCATTTTTCTTACGCAAACCATCATGCAGATAGATATACCTGCCATGTTTGGCTTGCGCTATATCGGAGGCGATGATTTTGCGCCTTGGCAGTTGCTTACGTATATGTTTATCCATTCGGCTACGAATGTAGGGCATATCCTCAGCAATATGCTGGGCTTGTTTATGTTTGGGACATGGATAGAAAATGTCTTGGGTTCAAGGCGTTTTCTGGCTTTTTATATGGTCTGTGGTATGGGGGCAGGAATGTTGAACAATGGCGTAATCTATGTGGAGCATACGCTTGAGAGGCAATCCATAGAAGCCTTTGCCAAAACGCCCACACCTACCAAATTCGTGGAACACATCGAGGCACATGAGCATTTTTTGTATCAAGCAAACAAAGAATTGGTGCATAGTTTTGTGCAACGCAATGGGGCGCAGGCAAGTGAACTCGAGCTAAAACGCTTAGAGATTGCAAAACGAAATGACCACGTAGTGATTGGGGCTTCAGGGGCTATTTTTGGGATTTTGATGGCGTTTATGCTTATTTTTCCAAATATCAAGATGCAGTTTATGCTTATACCTGTAGAGGTAAAAGCCAAATATTTGGTAAGTTTTTATATGGTGTATGAACTTGTGGCGGGTTTTGGCTATGCAGGTATAAGCAATGTGGCACATTTTGCGCACTTGGCGGGGGCTTTGGTGGCATTTTTGTTGATTAAGTTTTGGAAAATAAAAAGAGAATATTAACATTTAACATTTAACGTTTAACATTTAACATTTAACATTTAACATTTAACATTTAACATTTAACATTTTTTTACAAAATATTGATAGTAAATAATTTATACTTGATAAATGTCAAATGTTCCCTGATAAATGATAAATGACGCGGTGGGTAGGCAAGAAACCATACAACAACCAACCATACAACCATACAACAACCAACCATACAACCATACAACAACCAACCATACAACAACCAACCATACAACCATACTTAATTATGAGTGGATTTAGGCAAGATTTTCAAAATACATTTAGTGCAAACGGACGAGTGTATATTCAGCTTATTGTTATCAACGTGCTGATTTTTTTGGGTTTGCAGGTATTCATGACGACTTTGATGCTCATGGGTGCAAAAGGTATCAGCTTGATGATAGAGGCACAATTTGAACTGCCTGCTGATGCTTCCAAATTATTGTATCGTCCTTGGACATTGCTGACGTACTCCTTTTATCATGTGAGTATTTGGCACTTATTGTCAAATATGCTCGCATTGTATTGGTTTGGGCAGATTTTTGAGGAATATGTCAATAAAAAACGCCTCGTAAGTGTCTATATTTTGAGTGCTTTGGCGGGAGGCTTCCTGTTTTTGTTGCTCTACAATTTCGCGCCTGTAGCCGAATGGCGCAATCGTGTCCCTACTACTTTGCTTGTGGGTGCTTCGGGGGCGGTCTATGGTGTGGTGGTGGCTACAGCTACGCTTTTGCCAAACTACAGCATCTACTTGTTATTCATTGGGGCAGTTCAGATTAAATACATTGCGGCTATCTATGTCATACTTTCCTACATAGGGCTGATGGGTGGCAATGCAGGCGGCAATATGGCGCACATAGGAGGTGCCTTGATGGGCTTCATATTTACCATTCAACTCCAAAAAGGCAACGACATGGGTGCGTGGATTCACAATTTTGCGGATTGGGTGCGTGGACTTTTCCGTCCCAAATCCAAGATGCGCCCTACTTACAAAGCCAAAGAAAAAGCGACCGTAAACCAACAACCCAAAGCCAAAACCAATGCTCAGGGAAGTCAATCCCAAAATACTCAAGAAATGCCGAATCAAGATGAAATAGACGCTATCTTGGATAAAATATCTGCCACAGGTTACGATAGTCTATCAAAAGAGGAGAAGCAAAAACTATTCAAAGCAAGCAAAAGTGAATAATGAACGAGTAGAATTTTGGGCTTAGGTGAGGCGCAATAGAAGCGCAAAGCCTTGTTTTGTAATGATTATTGCAACGAAACATAAGCGCAAAAGATTAGACTTCTTGCGAAAGTATTTTTAACCCTTCTCCACTTGGAGAAGGGCAGGGTTGAGGTATCAAAAATAGCACTTTCGCAAGAAGTCTATTAACAAAATTAGCAAGTTATTTTTTACTTGTTCCTAAAATTGCGATTATAAAAAAATCCTACCACATAAGCACAATCATGTACTTAAAAACTATCATTTTATACTTTTTTTATCTTTTTCCAGTCGCGCTTTGGGCGCAAGATGAGGCTGTAAAAAAACTTGAAGCTAAAATCCCGCAAACGGCAGGCAAGGAAAAAGTCGATTTATTCAATCAGATTGCAGAACTTTACGAAAATACAGACCCCAAACAAGCCCGCGAATATGCTTACAAAGCCTTGCTTTTAGCCCAAGAAACAGGACACACACTCGGAGAAGCCCTTGCCTACAAAAATATAGGCATTATTTATCACCTGCAAGGCAACAATTCACAAGCCCTCGAATATTTTTTGAAGGCGTTGCCCATTTATGAAAAAGCAAAATACAATGATGGTATAGCACAAACACTACACGACATAGGCGCGGTTTATCAAGATTTGGAAAAATACCAACAAGCTGAAAAATATTATGCTCGCGTACTTGACCTTGACAAAAAAAGCAAAGACCAAAAAGGCGAAGCAAGCACCCTCAATAACATAGGCACCCTTTATTATCAGCAAGAAAAATTTACCGAAGCCCGCAAATATTATCAAGAAGCCCTCGACATTCGTCAAAATATCAAAGACAGCATGGGCGTATCGGTTTCTTACAAGAACTTGGGACTACTACATCACAACCAAAAAGACTATAAAACCGCCTTGCGGTACTATTTTGATGCCCTTACGTTAGATGAAAAAATGAATAATGTAGCCAATCAAACCGCTACACTTGTCAGTATAGCCGATACTTACCTCAAAGTAGAAAAAATAGATTCGGCAGAAGTATTCGCGCTGAAAAGCCTCGAAATAGCCGAAAAAAATGCCATGAAGCGCGAAATGATACTCGCGAGTGGCATACTTGCAGACGTTTATAACCTTCGCAAAAACTTTGAAAAGGCGTATGAATATAAAAACCTGCAACTGATGATGAAAGAGGACGCTTTTCAAGAAGAAAATACCCGCAAAATCAGCGACCTCCAAAACTCTTACGAACTCGAAAAAGCCCAAACCCAAAATACACTCCTCGAAAAAAGC
Organism: Cytophagales bacterium; assembly: GCA_013298105.1. Taxonomy (GTDB): domain Bacteria; phylum Bacteroidota; class Bacteroidia; order Cytophagales; family Microscillaceae; genus RDXI01. Next base: position 6,461 of record JAAFJK010000417.1, on the reverse strand, counting down.
AGACAGTTTGATAGACTACTTCTCGCAAGTGGCGCAGTAGGCGCATTGCTTTTGTCTTTGCTACTTGTCGTGCTGTACCGAAGTAATCAACGCAAAAACAAAACGAATGAGTTGCTTCTTTTCAAGAATGCAGAAATACAACAAGCCAGCGAAGAAATATTAGCTCAACGTGATGCCATCGAGGAGCAGTTGGTAGAAATCGCGGAACAACGCGACACCATCACAGAACAAAACAAAAATATAGAAAGTAGTATCCGATATGCCTTGCGGATTCAGCAAGCTATGTTGCCGTATGAGCAACTGATAGACACTTACCTGCCCTACAATTTTATATTTTATCAGCCCAGAGATGTCGTAAGTGGTGATTTTTATTGGTTTGGACAACAAAACGACTTAATCGTCATAGCCGCTATAGACTGCACAGGGCATGGCGTACCGGGTGCGTTCATGAGTTTGATTGGCAACTCCTTGCTGAATCAAATCATCATAGACAAAGGCAACATTCACCCCCAAGTCATCTTGCAAGAACTCCATAAAGGCATCAGAATAGCCCTCAAGCAAAGTGAAACCCAAAACCGCGATGGCATGGATATGATGATTTGTGTGATAGATATGCCCACCAAATCGCTCGAATGGGCAGGCGCAAAAAACTCGCTTATCTTTATCCAAAACAATGAATTGGGCGAACTCAAAGCCACCCCTCACTCTGTAGGTGGATTTCAAGACCAAAACGAAGCTGAACGCATTTATCAAGTACAAAAACTAAGTTTTGCCAAAAGCCCACTTCAGATATACCTTTATACGGACGGTTTTCAAGACCAGTTCGGGGGGGAGGAAGGCAAGAAATTTATGCGCAAAAATCTGAAAAATATGCTCTTGAATATTCACCAAGAGCCTATGGCATTCCAAAAAAACATCTTGGAAAAAACATTCATGGATTGGAAAGCCGAACACTATCAGGTAGATGACGTACTTGTGATAGGTGTAAAACTTTCCTAAAACCACACAGTATATGGAGGCAAGATAAAAACTAATATCCTTCCATTACAAATCCCACACCGATTTGTATAAAAACGCCCATCTTATAAAACTTGGGTATATCCACGCGCTGACCTATAAAAGTAGCCGAAACATTGTTGGTACTTGCGTTGTTTGATTCCTGCATCAGTCCATACCGCCAATGCCCTGTGATGAGAGGGATATTTGCGCCTATTTTGGCAGAAAGTATAACACCCATCATATCACTTCTCGAATTGTATTTTTGTTTTTTGAATTGAGGTTTTAGATTTAAGACCAGTGAAGGTTGCCCCGTAAGCATAATCAATCTTGCGAAGCAGTCATCACTGATATGATGAATCCGCAGACTTTGCGGGATTTGCTCACGAAAACGTATGCGAAGATTGCCCACACCCACATTGCCTGCCAAAATAAGGTCGAGTTGATTAGATTTTTTCAGTACATAGCCGCTACCCAAATGAAAAAGACTTGTATGTGGTTTTGCAAAACGCCTCGAACCCAAATCATAGTCTAAGCTCATATCAAAAAAAACTCGATTCAGTACCGCCCCAAAATCCCACACAAGCATCATATTGTCAGCTCTGCCCACCACATTGCTTGCTCCCTCACGCAAAGCCCATGTGCGCAAACTTGACGCATTTACAGAGCTGATACCTGTTTTGAGGGTAGTATATACTTGCATCTTTTGGGCAGGCAAGGGCATACTTAAGCCCAGACAAAGCATTACAGAAAAAAATAATTTTTTGATATATCGCATATACTCAAAAGAAAAATTAGTAAGAACGTACACTTTTCAAAAAAATTGTTTATATTTGCTTAAGAACTTTCAGATAAAATAAAAAAACAACAAGTCATTAACAATCATTAACAAAACAAAGGCAACCTCAAACCAACAAAAATGGTCTTTTATTTGGAAGTATAACCCAATAACCATAGAAAATAAGGACATCACTCCCAAAATGCTAATAGTCTGTTAATGCCCTAACTTATTTTTATCACTTCCGTTATAGTTAGTATAAACCCTCAAAACGAATAAAAAACTAAAATATTTTATAGTAGTGCGGGCTTGTTTGAAAAAATCTTTTTTGTTTGCAAATTTAAATCAAATTACAATATGCGCTCAAATTCAGCGTTTTCTAAAAGTAGTACAACCCTTCGCTACAAGACGATTGATGACAGTACGCTTGTCAATCTCTACAAGGAGGGGGACGAAAAGGCTTTTGAGGAGCTTGTTCACCGCCACAAGAGCAAGATATTTACGGCTATATTGCTTATTGTAAAAGACTCATGTCTGGCTGAAGACTTGATGCAAGAAACATTTATCAAGGCTATCAACACCATCAGGACAGGTCGTTACAACGAGCAAGGCAAGTTTTTACCTTGGATTGTGCGAATTGCGCATAACTTGGCGATTGACTTTTTCAGACGCGACAAACGCTATCCTACCACAGAGCTGGAGGATAATGGGCAAATTTTGAATAACTTGGGATTCGCTGAAGATTCAGCCGAAACTGCCCAAATCAAAAAAGAAACCTATACGCGCTTGCGGGTACTGATACAGCAGTTGCCAGAAAAACAACGCGAAGTGTTGATTATGCGTCATTATGCGGAGATGACCTTCCAAGAAATTGCCGAAGCTACAGGTGTAAGTGTAAATACTGCCCTCGGGCGTATGCGCTATGCACTTATCAATCTACGCAAACACATGACCAAAAGCAATACGGATTATGACCAAGCACTATTCTCAGCTTGACCTACTTAGGTTCCTCTATGGCGAAACTACCGCCCATGAAAGCGAAGACATCGTAGTTCTGTTAGATACAGATGATGATTTTCGCAAAACTTACAAGCACCTCCTCTCGCTCAAAGAAGACGTGAACAGAGCAGAGCGAACGCCCTCGCCTGAATTGATTGAGAATATTCTCAGCTATTCACGTACCTCTTTTTCTTTCTATCCAGCCTAAAAACTTGCCTACCCACGCAGGCAAGAAAAAAAAATAAAAAAACTTGTAATAAAATCTAAAAAGCAAAGTAGGTAAGTAAACTATCTTCTTTTGCGTATGGATGCCGCACGTTTGACATTTTCGGTTTTTGCCGTATTTTTTGTTTCAATTATTTTGGGCAATTATGCCAGCCTCATATCTCATCTACTCCACATCAAATATGATTGGGTATTTGAGTTATGTTTGGTAGTGGGGCAGATGATTTTCCAATATCCTTTTATTAGCCACAAAACAAGCGAACAACAATTTGAATACTACTTCAATTTGTTGATGGTATCATTTTTTGGGGCTTTGATGCTTTTGCCTTTGCTGATTTTGAATAAATACCTGCCTTTGACTGATACAGTCAATGTACTGTATTTCTTTGCTGTCGTGGGTATTATGTTATTCGAACACATGAGGCGTGTGAGAAAAATTGAAATGCCTGCTTATCTTTCTATCACGTGGATTTTGTATCGTTGCTTGATATTGGCATGGCTTGCTTTTATGCAGTAGCATTTTTTGGCTGACAATCAAAAAGGGCGCGAAAGTGCTTCAAGCGTTTATTTTCCGAATGTCAGACTTGAGGTATCAAATTATTTTTGGTTCTTCGAAAGTTATTGCGGAGGCAAAACTGTAGAACAGGCTTCCAGCCTGTTGTTTCAAATGGTAAACAGGCTGGAAGCCTGTTTTACAGAATATTCCGCAATAACTTTTGAAGAACCTTATTTTTTAAAGAGCCGATAAATGGCTTCAGGCGTGAGATGGTCGCCTATGTAGCGGGCATAATGTAAGGCTATGATTTTGCCTGATTCATCTAACAAAAAATCTGCCCCCAACATACCACGTTTGCCTTCCTGTGGTATCTTGGTTTTGTAAAGTTTTATGCCTTTTTTGCGCTTGGATAATGCACCGCGAAATGCACTCCCCACAAACCGAAAAAAAGAAGGCTTCACATGATAAGCCTCATACAAAATGCGCTCTTGGTCTGATACGAAAGTAAATGTCCACGTGCGCTCGTCTTGCTGTAAGTATTTTTCAATCGTTTCTATAGGCGATTGATGAATCATCAATACTTCTACCCCCAAACGCTGTAAACTATCTGCATATAGTCGCAGATGATGCGTATGTAGGTTGCAGACAGGGCAACCTACATTGCGCATAAATGACAGCAAAACTTTCCTGCCCTGCATAGCTGAAAGGGATATATCGCCCTTGCCTACCGCGTGCGCAGTAAACAAAGGTGCTTGCCTGCCCACCGAAAGTCTTGCACAACTGCCCAAAAATAACAAAAGCAGGAAAGATACAAGGTAGCGCATTTTGATAACGACTTTAAAGATTAGTAGCGTTTTTGTGGATGCTTTTAGCACGCGGATAACGCAGATTAAGCGGATTTTGACGGATTTTTTTATATTTTAGAAATTAAAAAATCCGCGTGCCTCTTTCATAAATTAATTATGTCGTTATCAAATTGAAAGACTGGGTTCTTGGAAAGTCATTGCGGAGGCAGAAGCAATGTTCCCTGATAAATGTCTATTCAGGCGCATTAAATACATCATGTCCGCCATCACGCAGGTACTTATCGCGTTTGAAAAGCGCGAGGTCAGCCTTCATCATATCTTGCACGAGGTCATACAAAGAGTGCGTGGGTTGCCAGCCAAGTTTAGTACGTGCTTTGGTAGGGTCGCCTATCAGTAAATCAACCTCTGTCGGTCTAAAATATCGAGGGTCTATAGCTACTATTTCCTTGCCTACCTGTAGGGCATATTCAGGATTTTTGGCTTCGGCTATGATGCCTACTTCGTTGATGCCTTCGCCTTTGAACTCAAGCGTAACACCTACTTCTGCAAAAGCCATGCGCACAAATTCGCGTACTTCGGTCGTAACACCTGTAGCGAGTACAAAGTCTTCGGGCGTGTCGTGTTGCAAAATGCGCCACATACCTTCTACAAAGTCTTTGGCGTGTCCCCAGTCGCGTTTTGCGTCCAGATTACCCAAAAATAGCTTGTCTTGCATACCGAGTGCTATCTTTGAAACGGCTCTTGTGATTTTACGGGTTACGAATGTTTCACCACGTAGCGGACTTTCGTGGTTGAATAAGATGCCATTGCAGGCAAACATATTGTAGGCTTCGCGGTAGTTTACGGTTATCCAATACGCATACAGTTTGGCGACTGCATAAGGCGAACGTGGATAAAAAGGCGTTTTTTCACTTTGCGGGACTTCTTGCACGAGTCCATAAAGCTCTGAAGTAGAGGCTTGGTAAATGCGTGTCTTTTCTACCATACCGAGTAGCCGTATGGCTTCGAGTATGCGCAAAGTCCCTGTACCGTCTGCATTGGCAGTATATTCGGGTGTATCAAAACTTACTTTCACGTGCGACATTGCACCCAAATTGTAGATTTCGTCAGGCTGTACGTCTTGAATGATGCGAATAAGATTCGTAGAATCTGTCAAATCACCATAATGCAAAGTCAAGCGAATACCCTTCTCATGCGGGTCTTGATACAAGTGGTCTATGCGGTCGGTATTGATGAGCGAGCTACGTCTTTTGATGCCATGTACTTCATAGCCTTTTTCTAAAAGTAAGTCTGCCAGATACGCGCCATCTTGCCCTGTGATGCCTGTGATGAGTGCTTTTTTTGCCATTTTTATTGTAGATTTATGCAGTAATCCCACAATTAAAATTGTGGGTTTAATTTATTTTGGTTCTTCAAAAGTTATTGCGGAATATTCTGTAGAGCAGGCTTCCAGCCTGCTCATCATTTGAAACAACAGGCTGGAAGCCTGTTCTACAGTTTTGCCTCCGCAATAACTTTTTAAGAACCTTTATTTTTTAATCAAACTTCGGCTTCATGAACCATCGGTCGTTGATAGTGATACCCAGATTTGCCCTGAAGTAATTTTCGCGGATAAGATTGTCTGCGGTTGTTCCTCTGCGCCCTGTAGCAAATCCGAGTGTCAAAATGCCACCCGTTCTGCCAAAAGGGATAGAAGTACCCAAACGAAAAGAAAGGTCTTCGATATTTTTGTTGTTGAATACTACAGGGATTCGCTCCCATTGTACGCCTGCACGAAAGACACTCCTGCGCCAAAAGCCTTTCGAAACTGAAAAGAAATCGGGAAGCCATTGTACACCTGCCCCTATGAGCATACTTCTGCCAAAGTTTGGTTTTTCGTTGTAAGATTCAAACTTAGTCCAGTCTTGTAGGCTTACTTCGGCTGAAAAAGCCCATTTGTAGTCTTTCTCAATCGTGAATCCAAGCATAAATTTATCAGGCAAAGTCGCAAAACCTTTTTCATTGTTTGTGAGTGTATCTGCATCTATTTTTACATCAGGATTGTCAATCACTTCGAGATTCAATGCCTCAAATCTTTTGGCATTTACTTTTGTGCCTATGCTGTACGCGCCGCCTACGTGGAGTTTGTAGTTTTTGCCTAAGTTGCGGGTATAGCCTATGC
>JAAFJK010000209.1 GCA_013298105.1 Cytophagales bacterium | reverse complement strand
GATAACGCGGATTTTACAGATGACAACGGATTTTTTAATTTCTAAAATATAAAAAATCCGTCAAAATCCGCTTAATCTGCGTTATCCGCGTGCTAAAAGCACACACAAAATCATTGTTAAATGTTCCTTTCTCCTTTTGTTAGTTTCATAACGACATAATTAATTTGTGAAAGAGGCACGCGGATAACGCGGATTTTACAGATGACAACAGATTTTTTAGTTTCTAAAATATAAAAAATCCGTCAAAATCCGCTTAATCTGCGTTATCCGCGTGCTAAAAGCATACACAAAATCAAAGTATTAAAAAAAACTGCCTGCAATTCACGAATACAACAACGACAAAAATGCTTGCCAAACGTATCATTCCCTGCTTGGACATCAAAGATGGACAAACTGTAAAAGGCGTAAATTTTGAAAATTTGCGCTCTGCAGGCAATCCTGTAGAACTTGCCTGCCGATATGCCGAGCAGGGCGCGGACGAATTGGTGTTTTTGGACATCACAGCGACTGTAGAAAACCGAAAAACGCTTGTGGGTTTAGTCCGAGAAGTGGCAAAAGTGTTAGATATTCCGTTTACGGTGGGTGGTGGCATCAGTCAAATTGCGGACGTAGAAGCACTGCTCGAGGCGGGCGCGGATAAAATTTCTATCAACTCCTCTGCCGTAAAAAATCCAAATTTGATAAATGATTTAGCCAAAAGATTTGGTAATCAATGTGTTGTCTTGGCTATAGATACCAATTTTTTTGAAAATGCATGGTGGGTATATGTGCAAGGAGGCAGACATCGCACCGAGCGGTTGCTGTTTGACTGGGTAAAAGAAGGCGAAGCAAGAGGCGCGGGAGAAATTTTGCTTACTTCTATGCGACATGACGGCACCAAAGGCGGTTTTGCCTGTATGCTTACGGCACAAGTAGGCGAGCTTGTTCACTTGCCTGTCATTGCTTCGGGCGGGGCAGGCAAGGTGCAGGACTTTATAGACGTATTCGGGGCAGGCAAGGCGGACGCGGCATTGGCGGCAAGCGTTTTTCACTTTGGCGAAATAACTATCCCTGCCCTCAAAAACGAGTTAAAAAGAGCAGGGATTGGTTGTAGGCATACGATTTTAGGCTAATCATTCAATTCAGCAATGTCCGATTCCTTGTCGTGGCGTATTACTTTTACTACGCCATCGATGGTTTTCAGTTGTTGCATCAAGCTATACAAGTGTTGAATATCGCGTACAAATAGCTTGATATTGCCTTCAAAAATATTAGAATCCGTAAGTCCAATACTCAGTGAGGCTATATTGACCTGCAAATCGTTTGAAATCATCTGCGTAACATCACGCACAAGTCCGATTCGGTCATTGCCTATCATTTTTATTTCAGATATGAAATAGGTTTGTTGCTGTTTGGTTTGCCAGATAGCTTTAGTAATTCGATGTCCATAGTTTGCCCGCATATTCACAGCATTGGGGCAGTCGTTGCGGTGGATTTTTACGCCTTCATGAATCGTAACAAATCCAAAAACATCATCACCCAAGACAGGATTGCAACATTTGCCAAAAGAATATGCCAATCCTGTAGTATCGCCTATGACTATAGCATCGCCTTTAGTTATTTTTTGCGGGTTTTTATCTTTTTCTTTGGTATTTTCTTCTCTCTTGCGGGCTTTTTCTTCGTCTTTAGCCTCTTTTCGTTCGAGGTATTTTTTGAAGGCTTCTACATCTTTGGTCGTAACTTGTCCCATACCTGCCTCATAAAATAAGTTTGAATTGCTGGTATAATTCAAGAATAAGCGCATTTGGGTTTGGTGGGCTTCGTCCCAAGTAATTTTGAGGTGGGCAAATTTTTGGGCAAGTTCCTCTTTGCCTTTCTCGATGGCAAGTTTTTTTTCTGCTCTTAGGAACTCCTTAATTTTAGAAATGGCTTTCCCACTTTTGGCATATCTCATCCAGTCTTGGTTGGGTTTGGCTTGCTTGGAGGTCATGATTTCTATCTGGTCGCCATTGTGCATTTCATAGTTTAGCGGCACAAGTTTTCCATTCACTTTCGCGCCGAGACATTTTAGCCCTACTTCGCTATGAATCTCAAAAGCAAAATCCAACACGGTTGCGCCAAGTGCCATGTGAATGAGTTTTCCTTTGGGTGTAAAGACAAAAACTTCTTCTTTATGAAAATTTCTGCGAAACAGCGTGATAAACTCTAAAGCACTCATCTCAGGGTTTTGCTGTTGCATTTCTCTGATATTCCTCAAAAATTCGTCTGTGCTTGTTTCTTTTACATCTTTGGCATTTTTTCCATGTTCTTTGTATTTCCAGTGTGCCGCATAGCCGAGTTCGGCTATTTCGTCCATGCGTTTGGTACGTATTTGGACTTCTACCCACTTGCCTGCGGGACTCATGACTGTGGTATGCAAAGATTCGTACCCGTTCGGGCGTGGTTGCGTAATCCACTCTCTTAGCCTTTCGGGGCTTGGGAAATAGAGGTCAGTAACGATAGAGTATATGCGCCAACAGTCTTCTTTTTCTTTTTTGCGTTCGTCTTCGCGGTATTTTTTGTCTATGATGATTCTGATAGCAAAGAGGTCATAAATCTGCTCAAACGGTATTTTTTGATTTTGTAATTTGTTGAAAATAGAGTATATTGATTTTGGTCTGCCATATATCCTGTATTGGAATCCAGATTCAGTCAGCCTTTCTTTCAGGGGAGCTATAAATGCTTCGATAAATTTATCGCGGTCGGCTTTGGTTTCCTTAAGTTTTTGGGCTATTTCGTCATAAGCGGCGCGGTTTACATACTTCAAGTGTAAGTCTTCCAACTCACTTTTTATCTTATAAAGTCCAAGCCTATGCGCCATAGGTGCGTAGATATAGATAGTTTCGGAGGCTATTTTGCGCTGTTGTTCTTCCTTCATGCTTGCGAGCGTGCGCATATTGTGTAGGCGGTCTGCGAGCTTGACATAAATCACACGGAGGTCGCTTGAGAGCCCGAGTAGCATTTTACGAAAACTCTCTGCTTGTTGGGAGATGGTCAGGTCGATGCTATACTTATCGCTTTTTACTTTTGTTACGCCATCTACTATGAGCGCGACATCTTCCCCAAATTCACGTTTTATGTCTTCGAGTGTGATAGTTTCGACATCTTCTACTACATCATGCAAAAGCGCGGCTACTATCGAGGTAGCATCGAGTTGCATATTTTCGGCTACTATTTCGGCTACCTCAATGGGGTGAAATATGTATGGCTCACCTGACTTGCGGCGCATACCTTGATGTGCATCAAGTGCAAATTCAAACGCCCGTTTTATCAAACTACTGTCATCTCCACGCAGGCGCGGTCTTGCGGCACGAAGCATAAACTTATAGGCTTCCAAGATTTGTTTTTTTTCGCGTGCGAGCTGTTCTTCAGAGATGATTACTTCTTCCTTTTTTTCCATTTTTATAAAGCGTGTATCATTTTTTAGCTAAGATACAAAAAAAATCAATTATTTTATTTTCTATGAAAAAAAATCAGTTATTTTGCAAAGATATTTTTCTAAATAAACTTTCATTGGCTCCAAAACGTTGTAAGTACATACTATGAAATACCTTGTGTTTACTTTGCTTTTTATTTTAATCTCGATGAGTGTATATGCTCAAAAGATAGATAGCATCAAGATTTTGTACGAATCTCATGAAAAAATGAAGGAAAAGTTACAAGAAACCAACATCTACATAGCAGAAGCGAAAGTTACCATACAATCTTACAAAGATATGCACAACTGGTTTATGACAGCCTTGAGTGCAGTTATTGCACTTTTTACAATAGTGCTTATCTACAATCAGATAGACTTAAGAAGTAGGTTAGCAGGTTTTGAGAGAGAAAAAAAAGAAGTATTGCTTGAGGCTTCTAATGAACTAAAACAAAAATCAGCCGAAGAATTACAAAAAATAACTCAAAAATATGAGGAAGCGACTTCGGCAGTAGAGTCTATTTTGAGTTTGCAAAATTCTATGAGTTCTTTAACTTTACCCAACAATGAATCAACTAATGAAGGATAGAACCCGCATAAAAGAATTGTATTATCGAATTCTTGAAAATAAAGCTGAAGTTCCCGAGTATTATGAATACGAAGGTATTTTGACTAAATACTATCCCAAAGAGCGTATATGGCAGGATTTGGGCGCACAAGGATTTAGAAATTGGGAAGATTTTTATGCAGCCCGCAATCCTAAATATAAGCCTACCCCTCGAACAGACAACACCATGCCCATTTTAGTAGGTGCTGTTTTGGGGCTTGGATTGGCTATTGTATTAGCCAATTTTTTGAAAAAAGATTAACAATACTATGTCTAAAACCATTGCCTTATTTGGCACTATAGGAAGTTTTACTTTCTGTTTTTATTTTTGGCTCATTTATGCCATTTGGGGCAACCCTTTTTGGGACTTGCCCCAAGTCAGTCGATTTTTTTATTTATTTGTTGCAGTTTCGGGAAGTATTTTATACTTTCGGTACTTTGGGGTAGGCAAGGGCATTGGCTTTTTTCAAGCCTTTGGCGTAGGTATGAGCGTAACGGCTATTATGGTACTGGTAGGCACTTCATTTGTATATTTTTTTACAGAAAAAATAGCCCCAGACGGATTGCAAGCCCATATCAAAGAGCGTGTAATGCTGTTTGAGAAAAACAAAGCCTCTATGATTGAACACCTTGAGGAGCAAATCAGGAAGGCAAACAACGTCCCCAAAGGCGTTACGGCTGAAAAAATCCACCAAGAAAAAATACAGGCTTTTCAAAAACTAACTGCATGGGATATGGCGTACATAGAGGTCAGCAAGCTATTTTTGGGCTTATTTATTTCGCTGATTGTGGCGGTTTTGATACGGAAATAATACAAAAAGCCTCCATTTTGGAGGCTTTTTTTGTTACTTAATTTTCACAAAAGGCTTGACGACTATGTCCTTGCCTACCCGTAGATGAAGTAGGTACTTACCCGCAGGCAAGGTAGAAAAATCCATAAATTGCGTTTCAGAAAGTGTGGCAAACGCTTGTGTAGAAATGACTGCCCCTTTTGCATCTATCACACTTGCCTGCACTTGCTTCAGTACAAGCCCCTTGCCTACCTCCAGCGTAGCTACAGAAGTTATAGGATTGGGATAAAATGTGATAAAATCTCCTAACTTATTTTGCTCAATGCCTGTGCTTATATCTGTTTTGAATTTCCAAACTGTATTCCCTGAAAAACCTGCAAAATTGCGGTCTGTCAAATCTTTGAAATAGCCACTGCTTATTTCTACATAATAATTTGCGTCAAATAACAAATCAGCCGTAGGATTGATGGTAACTGTGCTTCCAGACACTGCCACGCGCGTGCTATTGATGTCAAACGTTTCTACTGCGCTGTCATCACTTAGTTTGCGAATCGTGATATTGCCAGTGGTGCCTTTTTGGACAGCTTGATTGAATGTAATGGTTAGATTTGTATTTGGATTGACTTGAGTAGTTTCGTTTGCAGGGCTGAAAGTAGTCGCTCTGAAAGGCATCAATACCTGAAAATCATCAATCGCTACACCTTTGCCTTGTACAATATTATCGGATTGGAATACAAACCTAAAGGCTACATTTGCGTTGCCTGCCAAGAAGGAACAATCAAAGGTTTTGGCTTCAAAGTTAGAAACTACCCCACTGAAAAACGTAGTACCCGCAGGAAAACCGCCTTCTTTTTCAATATTCGACATGACACTGTTGTACCAATTTATGTTGGTGCTGTTGCCGAGCTGTGTCCAAGTACTGCCATTATTCACAGAATATTCTACAATAAAACCGTCATAATTGAGTTCAGTCGAGAACTTAGTGTTGAAACTCAAAGTATAACTCCCTGCAGTAGCAAAATTAAAATTAGGTGTATAAAGGAAACTTTGCGTATTGTTGAGATATTGTGCGACTGTCAAGCCCAAAACATACGCATTCAAGCCACTTGACGCACCTTCTTTGCCTGTGAAGGCAGAGTTTCCACGCTCAAACAACATACCATTTCCCACAGCATGAAAGTGCTGATTTGCTGTTTCAAAGTTCCCACCATCATCTATAGTATAGTTCGTAGGCAAGGTAGGCAAGATAGCTATTTCTTGAGTGGCAGTGCTTGTATTGGCATTGATGCCCAAAGAGATAGTTTTTACCCCCAATGTATTGTAAGTTACGTTGTGGGGACCTACTATAGTAGCAGTCGCAGGCGTGGCTCCATTCCCAAAACTCCAATTCCAAGCCGTTGGTTCTATAGAATCATCTGTAATCGTAACAGGAAACAGTCTATAAGCGACTTTTTGAGGCAAATTAAAATTGGCTGTAGGCGGGAGTGTGCCTGTCGTGAATTGCCATTGTGTCTTATCCAGTAGCCCTACATAATTGCTTCCCAAAAGATTAACAAAGGCGTTTTCGGTTATCTCTACATATACTTGTGTGTTGAAGGGCAAGTATTTTTCGGGGTCTATCGTGGCTGTCTGCCCCAAAATACTTACTTTGGAACTTGAGATGGGTATAGTTTGTATGAGGCTATTGTCGCTTGTGCGTTTGATGAGGATATTGCCCGAAGTATTTTTTGAAATATTGGTCTTAAAAGTAATCGCAAGATTGGTAAGAGGCGAAACACTCGTGGCGTTGTTGGCAGGCAAGAAAGTGTTATGTGTAAAACTGGATACTATCTGAAAATTATCAATCGCTATACCTATGCCTTGCGTACTGTTATCTGATTTGAATAAAAACCTGAACGCCACTTGGGGATTCCCTCCCAAAGAGGAGCAATCAAAACTCATGGGTGTAAAGTCATTCAAAATACCACTGAACATGGCTGTGCCTTCGGCAAGACCAAGTGTATTTGGAAAGGCTAAAGTATTGTACCAATTCGGAAGCATCGCATTGCCAAGATTTGCCCAAGTGTTACCTGAGTTGGTAGAGTATTGGACTACCATACCATCATAGTTTTTTTCGGTATTCATTTTTATAGCAAAGCTCAATTTGTAAGAGCCTACTGTAGAGAAGTTGTAGTTTGGTGTGTAAAGCATCATTTCGGCTTTGTTTGGATATTGGGCTTCAGTGATGCCCGTTGAGAAGGCATTTGCACCTTCATCTACTCCATTCTTGCCTGCCACTGTGGAGTTTCCGCGCTCCCAGAATACATTGCCTCCGTTTGTGAGTGGCACAAAATGCCCTAAATCTGTTTCAAAATTTCCGCCCTCAGCAGGTGTATATTTTGCACCCAAAGTAGGCAAGTAGCCTACCTTTTTAGAAACAGTTTTATTACCATTCACAGTGAGCGTTACAGTTTTTGAACCAAAGCTACTATATCTTATGCTATTTGGTCCTGGTGTAGTGGCTGTTGCGGGTGTCGCCCCATCGCCAAAACTCCAGTTTCTTGAAGTAATGATGCCCGTTGATACGTCTGTAAAAATAGCTGAATTAGGTTCATAGGCTACCATAGAAGCATTTGAAGCCGTAAAATTAGGTATTATTTCTTCTGGAATCACAAAAGCATTGGTAGTATAAAGTCCGCGCCCGTAAGTAGCGATAGCCACTTGTTTATCTGAATTTCTGTATTTTAACATATCGCAGCGCACATTTGCTAAGCCATTGTTGGTAACTTCCCAACCAGGATTTGCGGCAGTGATATCGCTGGTACTCCAAACACCTAATTCTGTAGCCAGCATGACTTGTTTGGTGTCATTGGGATTGAATAAAGCCCAGCGCACAGGTATATTCGGCAAGCCATGTGTCGCTTGGTCTTTGTTTGTCCAAGTCGTTCCGCCATTGTTTGTATAAAAGAGGGAATTTACATCATAATTACTGAAACTTACCAACAGTTCATTGTCATTTGCGCCCACTGCCACACAGCTTATGTAGCCCGCAGGCAAGGCACTGCCAATATTGGTAACTACATTCGTGGCACTATTGGCATTATCTATCCTGAATAATTCTCCATTCGTAGAGCCTATGAATATGCGGTTAGCTGTAAAACAATTTGCATTGATGGCACTTACCTGCCCAAAACTCGAAAGGGAAACAGTAACGGCAGGATTTGGTGTAAGGTCGACATTATTAACGTATTTGTATTGGTTGCTGTTGCCTGCCAGATAAAGCGTATTGGCTGTATTGTCATAGTCGGCAGGATTGATAAATAACCCCGTTGTTTCAGTTATAAGTCCATTTGAGTTCGGAAAACTTAATCCACCATCTGTAGAGCGATAAAAATAATTATTGGTATAAGATGCTATTGCAATATTGGGATTGTTTTGGTCAATAAAACAAAAACCGCCATCGCCTCCACGTACTTCTGTGGTGCTGTTGATGTCGGCAGTCGTAAATAGGTTTGTGCCATTGTCTTGCGCACCTGCCAAATACACATCAGAGGAGGGAGTGTTACGCATAGCACATGAGTAAAATTGGGTTATGTTGTAGTCGTTTATCCTACTACTAAATGTTACGCCTGAAGGAGCGGGTGTACCTGCATTGGCAGAATAATACACGCCTCCATCATTGCCAAAAACGGCTTCATCATAGTTAGTCGGTCGAAACTCTATAGCGTGTTGGTCTGCGTGAACTTCTGGTTTGCAGCTACCTGTCCAGTAGGAAAGTAAATTCCAAGTTGTGCCTCCATTTGTAGTACCATAGACATCTATCCCCCCCATCAGTACCACATCTGGGTTGTTGGGGCGCACTTTTAGAATCAAATCATACCAAGCCTGTCCGCGCGTAAAATCTGAAGTGCCAAACGTACAATTTTGCTCCATATACTTTGGTATGGTTACGCTTGTCCAAGACGTGCCTCCGTTTGTACTTTTTCTGAACCATTGTACGTTGCCGCCAGTGCTGGCTATAGCATACAAAGTAGTAGAGATGGTGGTACTGCTTTCAGAAGGGGCAATGGCTAACTCCACACGCTGTCCGCCTGTGCTTGGATTGAAGGTTGTCCAAGTGGGTTGCGTGGCTGTAGGATTGGTAGTTCTTGCCACTATCCCTCCGAACGTACCTATATAAATATCTCCGTTGGTAGCTATCTCGATATCTGCACAGGCTGTATTGTAGATTTGTGCCCAAGTAGCCCCGCCATTGATAGAGCGAATGATACCGCTTCGAGTAGCCGCAAATACCATGCCTGAGCTATGGACTACGATTTTATTCACATATCTGAAAAACGCACTGTTTGTAGGAGTCGTGTTTGAGAGCTTTGTCCAAGTGATGCCACCATTGGAAGTTTTCCAAATACCTTCGCCTCTTACAAAAGAGGGGTGTCCATCTGCAAATCCCTCACCTGTACCCACATACATGATTTGGGTATTTGAGGGGTCATACGCTATGGCTGTTACCGCCATATTTGCCCAAAAGTCATTGATTTTTTTCCAACTTTCTGTATTGGTAGTGATGTCGTTGTTGTACCAAAGTCCGCCTGCTACACCACCCGCCCACACTTTTTTGCCTGTGGCATCATTGGGGTCAAACATCAAGGCGCGTGTGCGTCCAGCTACATTATTGGGACCTCTTTCAGTCCAATTCACGCCTGCTATAGCCGCTTTTTCAGTTCTTTTCAGCCTTTTGCTGACTTCTTCGCGTGCTTGATGCAAAGCAAGTTCAGGAATTTGTTTGGTAGTGGGATTGATGGTTTTGATAAACTCATGTTCGTAGGCAAGGTCTGG
>JAAFJK010000239.1 GCA_013298105.1 Cytophagales bacterium | reverse complement strand
GCATGGCGCAAAGTTGCTATATGCTTTTTGCGAAGCCACTGTACCGCGCATCACTGTCATCACGCGCAAAGCATACGGAGGTGCATACGATGTAATGAACTCCAAACACATTGGCGCAGATATGAACTATGCTTGGCCTACAGCCGAGATAGCCGTCATGGGGGCAAAAGGTGCTTCTGAAATTATCTTCAAAAAAGAGATAGACGAAGCCGAAAATCCTGAAAGTAAACTTCAGGAAAAGGTGGACGAATACACCCGCAAATTTGCAACACCTTATAAAGCGGCACACAGAGGCTACATTGACGAGGTTATCATGCCTTCCGAAACGCGCCAAAAATTGATTCGTGCCTTTCAGATGCTTGAGAATAAAGTCGCTACTTTGCCCAAGAAAAAGCATGGCAATATTCCTTTGTAAAAAAATATTTTTCGGTTTCTGTAAGTACTAATCTACAGAAACCGAAAATGATTTATACATTAGGAATGAAAATAAAATAACGTGATAATTTCACTCACGCGAAGCCACGCTGTAAGCGTCTGTTGGTATTGCTTAATCGCGTAAAATCTCGATAACAGACGCTTACAGCGTGGCTAAATATTCTCAAGTTATTTTTTACTCGTTTCTTATTTATCTTCCAAATCCACGATGCGCTCGGCTTGGCGAAGCCCCGAAATGTACGCACCATGTACTGTACCGCGATATTTGCCGATGGTATGCTCGCCTGCAAAGAAAATTTTATCGTTCACAGGTGCTACAAAAGCATCAAAATCTGCATCTGAAGCCCCCACATTCGCAAAAGAATAAGCCCCACGCGCGAACTGGTCTTGCGACCATTTACTGACTTTTATTCTTGCATAATTTGGAATACTGTTGCCGTACATTTTGCGCAAGATGTCCATGATGTCTGAACCTATTTTGTTTTCAGAGTCATTTTCCATCGTAAGTCCATAATTTCCAAAACCAAACGTCATCAAGACATTCTTTTCTATGAACTTTCTACAGTTGATAAAATAATTGTATTGCCCCTTGATTTCTGAGCAATAACCAATATATTGTTGCTCATTGTCCCAAAAAACAGAAGGAAACTCTAAGCCGACTTTATTTACATAGCCCATCTTCAGGCGCGTGATGGCTCCAGCCTTGTCGGTAGGCAAGGTGGGTGTAAAGGTAACATTGCCTGCTTTTAGTACACCCAAAGGCAAGGTACAAACAAGGTATTTAGCCGTAAAATTGCCTTGATTTGTACTTACGACTACATCATTTCCAGCATAGTTGATTTGTGTAACAGTGGTATTGATGCGGATATTCAAGCCCTCTGCCAAAAAATTTACTACAGCATCATAACCATTCGGAAAAAGGACATCTTTGCCAGGAAATTTCTCATCTGTCTGCCAATACTTTGCGTCCATTTCTTCTATCGGACCTCCCGCATCAAATTCAGCGTAGGCAGAAAGTTGGTACTTCATGATGTTGTCTGTCAGATAGCTCCCATTGTATGCTTGTACTGCTTGCTGAAAAGACTGCCCTGCCTGCCCTGTATCTTCTATTTTTTTGAGCATTTTGTTGTAGTCTTTGTAGTAGTTATCCATAGTGCCATCATCAATTTTTTGTCCATTGGTGTTGTGTACCACCAATTTCTCATCATCTGTCATGAAGGTATTGGCGTTGGCATTGTCCGCCAACACTGTGATAGGATTACCCCCTTTCGGTCCGTGAATCCAAGACGCACCCAAATCTAATGGAAAGCCCAGCGAGCGGTCTGTCCAAATCCGACCGCCTATCCTATTTCTGCCTTCGAGGACAGTAATATTTGTAAAACCAACACTTTGCAAGGCACGTGCGGCTGCCAAGCCTGCTATTCCCGCGCCTATGATGACCACAGGCGCATCAGATTTTACTTTATTGCTACAAGAACTGAGGGCAGGCAAGGCAAGACCTACTGCACCAAATGCGGAGGCTTTTAGAAAATCGCGACGATTCATAAAGGGTTTGTTTTAGTGTAAATTTTTTCTGCAAATATAACTACATAACCGCAAAATATACAAATATTCAAGCGGGACAAAGGCGGGACATTCCAAAAAAAACACTAATTTTGTACCTTCAATTTACTCAAATGATGAAATATTTTTTATTCTCTGTGCTATGTGCTTTGGTAGCTTGCAACTTGCCTACCAAACCGAATACTGCCAAACAAGACTATGACTGCAAACATTGTGGTATGCCTTCGCAAGACCACCCACAATGGCAGGCTAAAATTGAACTTGAAAAAGAAACTTTTTGGTTTTGCTCTCCACGCTGTATGTTTTCGCGCTATCACGAGCTACAGGCAGGGCAGGCAAGGCGGCTATGGGTAAAAGATTATTATACCCTGAAGTTTATAGATGCAAAAAAAGCCTATTTTGTGCAAGATAGCAAGATATTAGGTCCTATGGGCGCAGATTTTGTGCCTTTTGGTCAAGAAAGTGCGGCACAAGATTTCCTCAAAGAACACACAGGTAAAAAAATCTTGCCTTTTCAAGAGATTACACCACAACGCCTAAAATAGACATCAAACATTTTAGAAGTTTCGGAGTTTATAACCTTACTACAAAACTACCATGATGAATCTGTACGACCTTACTACCTTTGAATGTAGCAAACTGATTACTCAACGCTATAGCACTTCTTTTACGCTTGGTATCAAAACATTGGACAAGCGTTTTCACTTGCCAATATATGCCATCTATGGTTTTGTACGCTATGCAGATGAGATAGTGGACACTTTCCACGAGTTTGATAAGGAGATGCTTTTGAAGCGTTTTACGGCAGATACTTACCAAGCCATAGCAGAAAAAATAAGCCTCAATCCTGTATTACACGCCTTCCAAATGATTGTGAATACCTACAAGATTGAGCTTGCACTGATAGAGGCTTTTTTGCATAGCATGGCGTTGGATTTGTCTGAAAAAGCCTATACTCAAGAAGGTTATGAAACGTATATTTATGGCTCGGCTGAAGTCGTGGGACTGATGTGCTTGCGGGTTTTTTGTGAGGGCGATACGGCTATGTACGACAGCCTCCACGAGCCTGCCCGCAGGCTGGGTGCCGCTTTCCAAAAAGTAAACTTTCTGAGAGATATAAAAAGCGACTTTTCAGAGCGCGGACGCACTTATTTTCCACAAGTAGATTTTACGGTCTTTGACGAAAAAGCCAAAAAACTCATCGAGGCTGACATTCAGGCAGACTTTGAGGCAGGCTATCAAGGCATTTTACAGTTGCCCAAAGGCGCAAGGCTGGGCGTTTATCTTGCCTACATTTACTACAAAAAATTATTCAGCAAAATCAAAAAACTCAACCCACAGATTATACTCAATAAGCGCGTCCGCGTAGCCGATAGCCGTAAAATGACACTTTGGCTACAGAGCTATCTTCGCTACAAATTGAACTATATTTAAAACCTATTTGTTGTATTTTTGCAAGGAATAGCAAATTACCGTATTCAAAAACACCCATGAGAAAAATACTGATGCTCGCACTCACAGCAAGCACGATTTTAGTAAGTTGTAACTCTGCCAATACTACAGAGAAGAAAGCCACTGCCACCAAATTGCCCAACCTTGATACAAAAATAACTCAAGAAAGCAATTTTGAAAAAGATTTTCTGCCCCTATTCAAACCACAAACATTGCCTTTCAAAGTATCTCAAAACATCAAAATTCAAGATACCATCAAAGCCAATGAAGTGATGCAACACATTATATTGCCCGCAGGCAAGGAAAAAATAACTGCTTTTCAAGATTTTTATGGCGAAAATGAAGCCATGACACGCAAAGGATTGGAAGACCGATTCCTGAACCAAGAAAAAAATATTTTTATGGTCTTGAACGCAGGCTTTGGGCAACGCATAGACCTGCACCCCGACTTTTATACGCTTACTTTTCAGGTCATACCTACTTTTATGGAAGGCAGTTATGCTTATACTTATTTGGCAAATTTTGATAAAAAAGGCAACATGATTGATGCCGTACAGATAGCGGCGCAGGCAGGCTATACAGACCGCCAACAATTCACTACCACCGAGATAAATGCCGAAGGACAAATTAAAATAGAAAATAAAAGCATCAAAAGAGGCGGTTTTGAAGACGGCACAAAAGACTTTACAGAATTTGCCTATACCACCTACAAAATCAACCCCAAAGGGAAACTTGGCATCGAGCAGGAACTTTATACAGGGCTTTCTGGCAATTTCGTAGGCAAAGAAAGTGCCGAAATATTCAGAATAGAGCAACACGATACACGCCTACAAGTTGTCTATCAAGCCGCACCTGAAGCTACCGAACAGTACCAACTTGAGGTCGTACAATTCAATCCCAGTACACGCACCATCATAGCCAAACACCCCGAAAAGGATTTGCAATTTGTGCTGACTTACGACCAGCCCATGAAACAAATTTCTGCCAAAACCTCCACAGGCAAGTCTTTCAGCCTTACCAGAAAAAGCTAAAAAAAGATGAAGCTATAATATTTTATCTAAAAACAAGAAAACTTGCCTACCCGCAGGCAGGCAAGGCACTTTGTTTGTTTAATTCGCCTTTGGCGTAGCGGTTAAGTTAGAAACTTAAACGAACTGGGTAAATTTAGAAGATTCTGGAAACTCACTAAACATGGAATCCCCTGTTGTCCTTAGTTTTCAACTAAGGACTTCCAGTAGAAGCACGTTTGTAACGTGCCTGTTGCGATAATAACAGAATGCCAAGCTAAAAACCTTGCCTGCCTACACGCTATAGGCAGGCAGGCAAGGCGAAAATATTTTTAGCATATATCACTTATCTAAACCAATCCAATCCAAATAAAAAAGACTGACAATCAAAGTGTTGTGAAAGATGATAGTTTTTGCGCCTACAGCGGGCAGTTGCAAACTGCTATGCCATTTTTAGTACGAAATTACAAATTTCGCATAACAGAGTTTAAAATGACAAATTTTATACCTATTATTATATGCTATCTATTTATATTTAGTCAATGTGATTATAAAAATAGAAAAAATACTATTGATAAAAAAAATAGAATAGAGGGTAAAAAACAATATAAGCTATTAAGTGGTGTAAAAAATGATTCTTCTTTTTCGATAAAAATTTATACACCTGATTATAATTACAATAAAATATATTCAGAAGATTCTATCGCTTATACATCAAAATTATATAAATGTTTAAGTCATAAAAACATTGATTTTTTGTTATCACATCAGGTCTTACCAATTTATGTATTTTCTACTTCATATAAGTCTAAAGTTTATTACAATTATCAAGAAAACATGAATTTATATTCAGCCGTTCAGTATGAAATTATAGATAATCCAAAAAAGAAAGTTATAGTCAATGGATTTTTATATTGTGTAGGTCAATTTTTTGAAAAAAAAGTCTATGTATCAGATACAACAGATATATTGGGATGGTTTACTGTAGATATACCTTTACGTATAAAGCCCCCCTCTACAGCTCAACCTTACAGGAAAGGTATCTACATAGCCTCTCTCGACTCAAAAGCTAAAAAAATATGTGGCGAATACGATATATTTCCTAAACCATATCATAATTGGTTTTACTTTGAAGATATTAAAAAAGATTTTTCGAAAGTTATTGCGGAGGCAAAAATGTAGAACAGGCTTCCAGCCTGTTTATGACTTGAAAACGACAGGCGGGAAGCCTGTACTACAGCCTGTTCCGTAATAACTTTTTAAAAAACATAATCTTCAAAGTCGTTATCAAAATAATCAATTAAAAATAAAATAAAAAGATAAAAATTTTTTTCTATCAAAAAAAAATATTATCTTTGCACCCTAAAATTAAAACTAAGGACTAAAATATACCTCTGAAATACTATGGCAAATCATAAATCTGCCCTTAAGCGTATCCGCTCAAATGAAAGAAAACGCCTTCGCAACCGCTTTCAAGTAAAAACTACACGCACATTCATCAAAAAATTGCGTGCTACCAAAGTAAAAGCTGAAGCAGAACCACTATTGCGCAAAGTATCGGCTATGCTCGACCGCTTGGCACGTAAAAGTATCATTCATAAAAATAAAGCCTCCAATAATAAATCTAAACTTACCAAGTACGTAAACGCACTTGCCTAAGCCCCTATATAGGCTAAAAAAATCTGATTGCCCTCAACTTCCGTTGCAGGGCTTTTATGTTTATCTATGAAAGACCAAAATCCTACCGAATATTACTCCATAAAGCAATGGGCTGAAGAAGACCGCCCACGCGAAAAGCTCATGCAGAAGGGCAGGCAAGCACTCACTGATGCGGAACTCATGGCAGTGCTTTTAGGCTCTGGCACTGTAGCCCTTAGTGCAGTAGAACTTGCCAAGCAAATCTTGCAAAGCGCAAACAACAATCTGCACGAACTTGCAAAAATGTCTGTCAAAGAATTGCAAAAATTCAAAGGCATAGGCGAGGCAAAAGCCATCACGATAGTCTGCGCCCTTGAGCTTGGAAGGAGGCGCAAAGAAGCCGATTTTGCCAAAAAAGATAAAATCACAAGCTCGCAAGATGTCTATGAACTTATGAAGCCGTACCTGCTTGACCTCTACCATGAGGAGTTTTGGGTGCTTTTACTAAATCGCGCCAATCAAGTCTTAAAATACGAAAAAATAAGCGCGGGAGGCGTAACAGGGACTGTCGCAGACCCCAAAATCATATTTAAACGCGCCTTAGAAGAAACTGCCAACGGACTTATACTTGTACACAATCACCCCTCTGGCAATACACAGCCAAGTCAGGCAGACATAGCCATTACCCAAAAATTGCGCGAAGGTGCAAAACTATTGGATATGCAAGTCCTCGACCACCTTATTTTTACAGACAACGGTTTTTATAGCTTTATAGACAACGGTATTTAAAATGCTAACTTTACTCAAAAAAATATTCTACCACCCACGTTATGGGCAGTTCATGCGTTTTGCTTTTATAGGCGGGACTTGCATGATAGTAGAGCTTGTGTTGCTTTATGCCTTCATCACGCTTACAGGCAAGGGCGAAGACAAACTGTATGTGGTCATATTCAATAGTATAGCCTTTTCAGTCGCGCTTACTCTGAACTATATAGTGAGTAGGTATTGGGTATTTGAGCGGGGGCGGTACTCGGTAGGCAAGGAGTTTTTGGCGTTTGCTACAGTGGGTGCGATAGCCCTCGCCCTAAGCAACGGCTTGATTCTGCTGGCTATGAATTGGTTTCGATGGGAGTGGCTTTTAGCCAAAATATTTTCGGTTTGCTTGGTGCTGATTTGGAATTTTATTATGAAAAAGTTTTTTATATTCAAAAGGTAAGGAATGTTTGCTCATCTTTCGACACTTTTCTTTTTAGGAGGCAAATGATACAGGAGTAGTGATGCTGTAAGCATCTCCTGTCCCTTTAGCACCGCGCAAAATACTGACAAGGGATTCTTACAGAATGACTACTTTTTTTGAATACAAATTAGTAAAGTCGCTATCAAACTTTGTGTTTCGCACTTCTATTGCGCCTCGTCCAAATCCAAAATACTGCATAAAACCTGCCCTACATTGTGTGCGTTTTCTGACAAAAAATATTTTCTATTTTTTTCAAACGACAGGTGACCTTTTTAGGCTTTGTTTTGTATAGGTTATTGGGGCATTGTTTTATCTCCCATTTTCCAATCAAAACATCTATTTTTCATGAAACGTTTACTTTTACTATTCCTTGCCTGCCTGTGCTTTGTGGGTGCGTATGCACAACCCGCGCAAGGCACATGGGGGCTTCCCTTCTCTACCGCCAATGCCGAAGCAGGCTCAAGAGTCGCTTTTAATCCTTCAGGCAATATGTTTTTAGCGGGTGTCCACTCAAGCAGTGGCTTGACGCTTAGTTCCAATGCAGTAGGCTATGGCGGGGGAACTGATTTTTTTATGGCATACTATACCAATGCAGGCATATTCAAAGGAGTGCGTGCAAGTGCTTGTGGTGGCAATGAAACCATCCAAGATATACAAGCAGATGCCTTGAACCATCTCTATGGTGTGGGAACAGCTACTGCCAACTGTTTTGGCGCATCTGGAGGTGGTACGGATATTCTTATCTTCAAATACAAATTCAGAGAAAATCCGCTCCAAAATACGTATGGTTTTAGTAAACAAATAGGCAGTACAGGTGATGATGCGGCTACGGCTATGGTTTTGCGTGGAAGTGAGATAGTTGTAACAGGGTATTTTGAGGGAACTATAAACTTGGGAGGGGGTAATATTACTTCTGCGGGTAGTTCCGATATTTTCGTGGCGCGTTATGATACGCTCACAGGCAATCACATTTCTTCGTTCAAAATCGGCGGAGTAGGCAAGGAACGTGCTTATGACATCGCGCTTGATGCGACAGGCAATATTTACCTCACAGGGCAATTTTCTACTTCAGGCAATTTTGATGGCACAAATACCATTGCTGTTACAACCGCAAGTATTTTTACGGCTAAATACACTTCTACAGGTACTATGACTTGGGTTAAAACTTTCTCGCCTGCCTCTACATTAGCCGATATTTCGGGTGCATTT
>JAAFJK010000419.1 GCA_013298105.1 Cytophagales bacterium | reverse complement strand
GTGGGGTTCACCCCCACCCAAACCGCGCAAAGAACTTTTTGATTGAAATACCCTGTTTTTGGCTTGGGTGGGGGTGAACCCCACCCCTACAATAAAATCATTCCATTTATTTTTAATGCCTTACTTAGTTGTTTGTGCGCTTTTGAAAAGTTTTTGGGAGTGTATAAAAAACTGTAACTTTGTATTCATATCCTTACCTGCACAGTCGCATAAAATCCGCGCCCATCTGAAGGAATAATGCCAGGTCCTGGGTAGGCTTCTGCTCTGCGTGTAAAATATTGCGTATTCAGAAGATTGTTTATACTCCCTTCCAGCGTAACCATTTTCCAAGTGTAGCGCACCGAAAAATCGCCCACTTGATAGGCAGGAATAACCCCCTCCACTGCTGTAGCGGTACTTATGGCATTGGTAGCATCAGAAAAATGCTTGCCTATATATGCCCACTGTAGCGTGGTAGAAAAGTTTTGAAGTCTATACGTGATGCCTGTCCGAAGCATCACAGGAGGCACCATCTCTACACGCCTATTTTTGAGGCTTGTATCGTCTGTACGTATATATCGGGCATCTACCCAAGCAAAATTCACAAAAATACCAAAAACTCCCTGCCCCAAGGGGGCGTTTTCGGGCTTACTTTCCCACTTACCCAAAAACTCAAAGCCTATATTTCGCGCATCGGCTATGTTCGTCCTGAACCGATATTCATTAAAAAGTGGCGGTTCGTTTTGGCGAAGTACCTGCCCAATGCGCCCAGCGTAGGCAAGGTAAAAAACTGTAGCCTCAAACTGTAGATTTTTCCACTTCCCGCGTGCGCCCAAATCAGCCGTATAACCCTTTTCGTCTTGTATATTTTGGTCAACTACAAAATTGGGGTTTTGTATCCGAAGGTCTGTAAAATTGATGGCGCGGTAGTTTTGGGAAATATTGGCATAGAGTTCTACTATTTCACTTGGTCTGTAGCTTGCGCCCAAACCCACCAAAAATAAGCTACGCACTCTTTGTAAGTTCTCAAAGATGCGGTTTTCAGTGATGAGGTTATTCGCCCCATCAAAAAGCGGTCGGCTATAATTACCGTCCGAGTAGGTACGAATATGCTCAAAACGCACTCCAGGCGTGAGGCTAAATTTTTCGGTAAGGTTAAAAATATTTTCAATAAAAGCGGCATAATTTTCATTTGGAAACTGATAATCTGATATACCCACCCCCTTGAGATAGCCAAAGTCTGCCCAACTTGTTTGGTTCAAAAACTGAAAATTCGCGCCCTTGCCTGCATCTGCAAGGTCTTGACGTGCAGTAGTAATGCCTCTATAAAGCCTCACTCCCGCCAAAAAGACCATGTGCTTGCCTGCCCAGCTATAGTTTTGGAGATAGCGCGTTTCGTTGCCAATATTCTGAAACTTGCCTGCTATCAGCGTGCGGTTCAGTCCTTCGTCTTCTCTGTCTATGCGCTCAAGATTGCCTAACGCTTCGCGGGTAGCGACTAACCCAAAAGTACGCGAATTGATTTTGGCATTTTCGTTGATTTGGTAGGTAAGTTGTAGGCAAGTTAAATTCCAATCTACCCGAAACCAATTCCTTTCACGCCTTGATTGGCGTACATTTTCTTTGAATTGCCTATCTGTCAAACCGCCCGCTTGCTGGGCTAAATAGTGCATCTTGGTAATATCAAGCGAAGCAGAAAAGCGTTCTGAAAACTTGTATTGCAGGCTTAGATAGGCGTTTTGGTACTGAAAGCCACTATTCGGTCTGTAGCCCGCGCCTGTTTTGTATTGATGATAGGCATAATAATTGAACTTGCCTACCGTTCCGCCCACGCTATTGAAAGTCCCAAAATAACCCCACGAACCTACGGACTGTCGGGAGGTAAGTTCAGTTTTTTTGTCTTTCACGCCTTGTTTGAACTTGAAATTTAACATTCCCCCAAATTGCGTGCCGTACTGAAGCGAAGCCGCGCCCCGCACGATTTCTATGCGTTCGAGGGCTTCTACAGGTGGCGTATAATAACTTTCAGGGTAGCCGAGCGCGTCTGCCGAAATATCATATCCATTTTGGCGTGTGTTGAAGTTCGAAGTGCGATTGGGGCTAAGTCCGCGCCCACCAATGCCCAACTGTAACCCCACACCATCACTTTCCCAAATATTCAAGCCCACGATTTGGCTAAATACTTGGCGTGGATTATTCGTGCTAAGATTTGCGGTAAGGTCTGCTATAGTGATGACTTCCGTTTTTTTGCCTTCATAGATGCCAAAACCTTCTACACTGCGCAAATGCGTGGGACTTGCCTGCCCCTTGCCTACCAGCTCTACAGCTGTGAGGTCGCTCGTTTTTTCTTTTAGTAAAAGGTTGATAGTTAGGTTTTTATCAGCTATTTCTATCGTTTTGCGGATACCTTCCTTGCCTACGTGGGAGGCAAGGAGGGTGTAAGTACCAGTGGAAATATTGGCGATTTGAAAATAACCTTTTGCATCTGTTTTGGTTTGATAGGGCGTATTTTCCAACAAAATAACAGCATCAACTATAGGATTTTTGAGTTCGTCTGTTAGGTAGCCTTCTAAAGATTGCCCCAACACTTGCGAGGCAAAGCACAAACAACAAAATTGTATAAAGTAGCTTTAGTTTCATTTATTTAGACTAATTAAAAATAATGTTGCAAAGGTAGGCAAGTTTTTTGAAAAATAAATAAGCCACTCTTACGAAGTGGCTTATCTTTGACAGCGACATGAGAATTTGTAATATCCAAATCACCCCAATACAAATTTGGTTCTTCGAAAGTTATTGCGGAGGCAAAACTGTAGAACAGGCTTCCAGCCTGTTTATGACTTGAAAACGACAGGTGTGCTACAGCCTGTTCCGTAATAACTTTTTAAGAACCACAAATTTTTGTGTCGTTATCAAAACACTGCACAAAAGCTATAAAAAATTGGCTAAATATGCTCCACCCTTGCCCACCTTGCCTGCGTTTCTGTTTTGCCCAATATTTCGAGAATGAGCATTAAGTCGGGTCCTTGTCCCGCGCCTGTGGTAGCAGTGCGGATAGCTTGCATGAACTTGCCTACCTTCAGGGCTTTTGCCTCTGCGACTTCATGGATAAAGTGCTTGATGCTTTCGGCAGTCCAATCTTGTGTAAAGTCTGTTAATTTTTCGCTCAATTCTTTGATGAAGTTCTTGGCTTCGTCATGCCATTTTTTGCTATCACCTGTTACGGTAGCATCAAATTCTGTAGGTGCGTGGAAAAGATAAGGTACTTTTTGCCACATATCGGCAGGAAAGGTGGCGCGGTCTTTCATCAAAACCACGAGCTTGCCTGCCAACTCCGCGCTAATTCCCCCTTCGGGGGTTAGGAGGCTACTTTCTATGAGCAGCGAGGCAAGTTCAGTATTATCTTTGTGGCGCAAATAATGCTCATTGTACCATTTGGCTTTTTCTATGTCAAATCTTGCACCCGCTTTGTGTATTTGTTCAATTTTGAAGAGTGGGACAAGTTCTTCCAAAGAAAATATTTCTTGTTCAGTGCCTGCATTCCAACCAATGAGAGCCAAAAAGTTAATTAAAGCCTCTGGCAAATAGCCATTTTCGCGGTAGCCTTTGATGTCTTCTTGCGTTTCGTGGTTGTGCCAAAAGAGCGGAAAAACAGGAATCCCGTATTCACTTGCTTTGCGTTTACTCAGTTTTGAGCCATCAGGCGCAAGTATCAGAGGCAAATGCGCAAACAAAGGCATTTCAGCCTCCCAACCAAAAAATTGGTACAATAAAATATGTGATGGTGCGGAAGGCAACCATTCCTCCCCCCTGAATACGTGGGTAATGCGCATGAGATAGTCGTCCACCACATTGGCAAAGTGATAGGTAGGCAAGCCATCTTGTTTTATCAAAACTTTGTCATCAAGCGTAGAAGAATGAATGTATTGCGCCCCACGAATAAGGTCATGGAAGCGGATTTCTTCGCGTGGAGGTGTTTTTAGGCGTATCACGTGGGGTTCTCCCGCTTCGAGCCGCCTTTGGACTTCTTCGGCAGGCAAGGTAAGGGAGTTTTTCATTTGTTGGCGCGTGAGTGCATTGTAAGACGGGTTTGTGGATTTCGCGGCTTCCAAGCGGTTGCGCAAGTCTTCTATTTCTTCTTTGGTATCAAAAGCGTAGTAAGCGTGTCCCTTCTCGAGCAGAATTTGGATATATTTGGCGTAGATTTCTTTGCGCTCAGATTGGCGATAAGGGGCATACTCCCCTCCTACTTCAGATGATTCGTCTGCAGGAATACCCAGCCAATGCAGGGTTTCATAGATATATTCTTCTGCACCTTCTACAAAACGCTCTTGGTCTGTATCTTCGATGCGCACAAGGAACTTGCCTCCATGTTGGCGAGCAAATAAATAATTGTAAAGGGCGGTACGTACTCCGCCTATGTGCAAGGCACCCGTAGGGCTGGGTGCAAAGCGTACTCTTACAGGTCTTTCCATACCGCAAAGTTATCTAAAACTTTGCACTTAGCAAAATACAAACGGCAGGAGAGCGTCCGTTGTACTTGCTTTTGGTATAAATCCCAAAAGCCTTAGTTTTAGCAGGCGTTTGCGCCCACGCAGGCAAGTGGGTTATTATTTTGGTAAAGGCAGAAGGATTCGAACCTCCAACGCATCTCACTCGACAAGACTGCTCTACCGTTGGCATACACCTTTATTTTTTTATTTGGGTTCTTAAAAAATTATTGCGGAGGCAAAACTGTAGAACAGGCTTCCAGCCTGTTTTTTCAAATGATAAACAGGCTGGAAGCCTGTTCTACAGAATATTCCGTAATAATTTTTGAAGAACCTTTATTTGATTAAAAATACCTTTTTTGCTCAATCAGATAGTGCGGTTATTTTTTGGTTGGTAGGCTTTATTGTAAGCGCAAAAAAAGTGCCTACCCCAATTTTTTGTTTTCACACTATTTTGCATTACCTTTGCTCAAACATTCTTCCCCAATACATATCCCAATGGAAAATAAAATCCCTACCGAAGACGAGTTAAAAGCCAAACTTTCAGACGAGCAGTATAAAGTTACCCAATGCAGTGCTACCGAACGCTCCTTTACAGGCAAATATTGGAACTTGAAAGATACAGGCATTTATCATTGCATCTGTTGTGATGTCCCGCTTTTTACATCTGAAACCAAATATGATTCGGGTTCGGGTTGGCCAAGTTTTTATGAAGCCATCAAAAAAGAAGCCATCAAAGAAATTGTGGACACTTCACATGGTATGGTTCGGACAGAAGTCGTTTGTGGAAACTGCAAGGCGCATTTAGGACATTTATTCACAGATGGTCCCAAACCAACAGGTTTGCGGTATTGTATCAATTCTGCCTCATTAGATTTTGAGGCAAAGAACGAATAGACTTCTTGCGAAAGTGCTGTTTTTGATACCTTAACCCTGCCCTTCTCCAATAAATCATGCCATTTTTGCTACTCGCCTACGTGCATAAAAATAACTTACGCCAAATATCAGCAATAGTACCACGACCGTAAAAATCATCAAACTCACACGACTTGCATCAATGGTATGTGTATGGATGTGGTTTGTTTTGAGTGCGTTCATGTACGGTTCAAATTGTTTGGGGTCTCCCCCACTTTGTCGAAAATTATCTTGGGCTTCTTTGGCTATTTTCTTTGCCTTTTCAAATTCTTGCTGTGCCGCCCAATACTGGGCTATGTCCAGTTTTATTTGTGCAATGGATTCATGAAAGCCTTGTTTTTCATAAAATGCCAGCAGGGGTTTGCTGTAGGCGGTCGCTTCTTTGATATCACCTGAATCGATATAAATTTTAAAAATTTTAAGATATAAATGTGTAGTTTCCGAATCACTTTGCATCTTTTTTGTAAGTGTCAGGGCTTGTTTGTAGTACGCTAAGGCTTCTTTTGGATAATGCCAGTGGTCAGAGAAAATATCGCCCAATGCGATAAAAGTATGTGCGACTTCATATATATCTTGGTTTTTTTCCCAAATATCCAATGATTTTTTAAAATAATCCATCGCTATCGGACTGTACTTGTACTTACCCATCACATCAAGCATACCCAATGCCCGCAAAGCCTCGCCTTGTCCTTTATAAAAACCTATCGAGTCCGCCAACCGAAAGGCATCGCCAAAGTATTGTGCCGAGATGAGGCGCGTTTTTTCAGTTTGCATGAATGTCTTGCCTTCTTTCAAAATACGCATCACAGTAGCAGAGTCCCGCACTTCCCCCACTTGGGCAGGCAAGGGGCAGGCAAGGTAAAAAGAAAAAAGGCAGGCAAGGATAAAACGCATAAAAAATATAGGTTAGAGCCTAAAACCAATCACAAGGATATCGTCCGTTTGGGTAAAATACCCTTTCCATCCCTCGTGTATTTCCTTAAGCAGTTGATATTGCTTTGCCATAGGCAGTCGGAAGTTATCCAGAAGCAGTTGCTTGAAATGCTTCATCATAAACTTCTTTTCGTTTTTGTGTCCAAACTGGTCGCGGTACCCATCTGTAAAAAGGTAAAATGTAGTGCCTTTCTTGTACTTGATGCTGTGTTTTTGGAATACCTTTTGAAAGTCCGCCACACCGCCCACAGGAAAGTTATCGCCATCTAAGATATGTAAAACAGGTGTTTCGCCTTCAGGTGTATCTTCTATATAAAACAAAAAGCTACGCGCAGAAGCCATCTCAAGCGTTTGCATTTCGGTATCTATATAACAAATTGTGCCGTCCATACCATCACGACTGATGCTAATACCTTGCTTCAGGGCGCGATTGATGTTCCTATTCAATACAGTCAAAATATCGCCTACATCTGTAATACCTTGTAAATCTACAATTTGTTGAAAATGCGTAATACCCAAAGACGACATAAAAGCACCTGGCACGCCATGCCCCGTACAATCCATAGCCGCAATGATGTATTTGGTAGGATTTTCGGCTATGTTTTTACCAAGTGTAGAAAACCAATAAAAATCCCCAGACACTATATCCTTTGGCAGATACAACAAAAAAGAATCAGGCAAAAGCATTTTTAGCTCATGCAATTCAGGCAAAAGTGCGTTTTGAATATGTCGTGCGTATGTGATACTACTTGTGATAAGCTGATTTTTCTCGTCCAAGAGTTGGTTTGTAAGCGCGATTTGCTCTTGTTGTTGCAAGATTTCTTCACTTGCCGCCAAGATTTCTTGGTTTTGCTCCGCAATTTTCTCTTTTTCACGGTTCAGTTCTTCCTGTAGTTTGTTGTTGAGTCTTGCTCTATCTACAAGTACCCTCAAAATACCTTGCAAAATATCGGCATTATTGAGCATCACATCATAGAACGTAACCCTGTCCAAAACCAGCAGACGCGCATTTTGTATAGCCGTTACGCTGGCTGAACGCTCTATGGTATCGAGAAGGGCGTATTCGCCAAACACATCTTCTTGCTCAAGGGTAGCAAATGTATATTCACCATCATGCACCCTTACCTGCCCACTTATGATGACGTACATAGCATCACCTTTGTCCCCTTTGTTAAAAACGACTTCTTCGGGTACTACGTCCCGAATCGTAACTGCTTCTGCTATTTTTGTCATGATATTATCTCCTGTGTGTGTAAAAATACTCACACGCTTCAGGAAAAATAATTTATCAGACATGGGCATATTTTGCATACTATACGCGGGTAGGCAAGGTGTTTATCTATGAATCTACAAAGTAACGTGAAAAAAACTGAAAAAACAAATTTATTTTTTAAAGGGCAACCACAAGGGAGGATTCCGCTACATTTTTAATCTACATAAAAATTGTCAGAGAACCTGTCTTGCTTGCGCAAAACGCGAGTTGCAAATTCGCATTTATTTGAAGCCCGTAGTCATAGACTGACGAAAACTACCATTTTCATCTTTATGCAAGCTATTTTCCCATACTCATAATACCTGATATTATCAATAAAGTAATTGATATAGGCAACGCATAACTGTACCAAGGTGCTTTTGGTGTAGTAAAATGTTGGTTTATTGTTGCAATTTGTTCAGGAGTGGTTTGATAATATGAGTTATCTCCTTTTTTGCGAATAACATACCATTTTTGGGTAGGATAAAATGGGATTCCAAGCAGATAAAAGTATTTTTGACGTATTTCAACGTGATAATCTACTTTTTCGTCAGGCTGTGCCCAGCCTAATTTGTGTGGCAGGATTTTTAACAATAAAAATGAACTCCAGCCGAAAATAGAATCGGGGTCAATGATTATCATAATATTTTTTGAGTTAAATTGTTGTTATAAATTATATTACAAGTAATTGATTTTTAGTTATTTACAATAATTTTTATTCCAAAAAGTGTCTGAGAAAGGCAGGCAAAAATAGCCTGTTTTATAAAATGCACTATGCACACCCACAGGCGTAGGTCGCTATTTTTTAGACTTTTTACAAAGAAATTCACTGTAAAATATTGATAATCAAATTTTTACAAGCCTTATAATAACTACCAGTTAAAAGGTTCAGCAGACTTTTTATCAATTAATTGTTTACTTTTATTTGTTGGAATAGCTTTGTTATGGGCAAAAATAGATAATATTTTTAAAAAAGATGGAAAACGTAAAAAAAAATGTGTGGGATTTCTGTAACTTTTCTTTTTAGGTAGCAAATGATAAGAGGTAGTCATGCTTTAGCACCGCGCAAAATACTGACAAGGGATTCTTACAGAATGGCTAAATTCCTATTGCATCATAAAGAGAAAAGTGGTTCTTAAAAAATTATTGCGCAGGCAAAACTGTAGAACAGGCTTCCAGCCTGTTGTTTCAAATAATAAACAGGCTGGAAGCCTGTTCTACAGAATATTCCGCAATAACTTTCGAAGAACCAGAAAAGTGTCATTGTTTTACTTCGCAAAACGCAAGGTGAAAACTTGCACCTAAAAAAAATTTGATTTTATTTGGGCAAAATTAGCTGTTTTATACCACTATTCCAAATATTTTGTACCTTTGCCTTTACTCACAAAAGAAAAATAAGATGAACTATCAAACCGTAACCACCAAAATAGCTGAGTTTTTGACGCTCAAAGCGCAAGTAACCAAAATGAAAGAAGAACTCTCTCATGCCGAAAATAATCCGCCTCGCCTTGAGGCAGAAGTAGTGTCGTGGGAGGAGGCAGTCGCTTTTGCAGAAAACGAAAAATCTTACCACGAAACGCTCCAAAAACTCCGCATGGGCATTGCCAACCGATTTGAACTTATCATGAATCGGGAAAAAGAAATGGGCGAAATGCTCCCACTCCAAAATCATTACATTATCTTCAAATTGATGATAGATGACAAAGAAGAAAGTTATAAAATCGGCTATTTCCCTGAAAGTTATGGCTTCAAAATGGAGAAAATGTGATTTTAGATTTGCGCACTAACCTTTCAAGTAAGTGCTGTGAAAAATCATGTAGCTATTTTGCGTAAAATTTTGAAATAAACACGCAAATACATAGCTTTGTAAAAAATTATTAATTTCCATGCAACGATTTATTTTATCGCTCATCTTTTGTCTCGCGCTCGGTTATGCCGCGACTGCCCAAAAAATCACTTACCACCCCGCAGGAAAGCCTACAAAGGCTGAAGGCGAATTTGACAAAACTGTCAAAGATTGTATCACAGACGAACACAGCACCCTGCAAGGTGAAACATTCAGTTTCCTCGACTGGGTGTGTACTATCCAACATTACAACAAACTCATGACAGACCGCATGACTTCAGGCTTTGTCAATAAAATAGCCGAACAACGCGAACGCGCCATGCAAGTCGCTAAACTTGCCCTTGCCTGCCCCGCACTGAAGGCTGTAAAAGCTGAACTCACAGCCATAGGCGAAATCTTTGAACAAAAAGTAAAAACAGGTGAGGAAGAAAATTCAGATGGTAAGGCAAAAATAGACTTCGATTCTGCCAAAGCTATCCTTAAGCTGACTAACAAAACCCTCGAAAAACTCAAAATAAACAGAAAAATTACAGACATTAGATAGGGTAGAAAGGTAAAAGGGTTGAGGGTGGAAGGGTAAAAAGGTAATCTTTCAACCCTTCCACCCAGAGGCGATTGATTCTCTAAAAAATGTAATTCTGATGTAGGGGTGGGGCTTGCCCCCACCCAAACCGAGCTAAAAACACGCTAAAAATGTAACTTGTTTTTGGCTTGGGTGGGGGTAAACCCCACCCCTACAATAGAAACAATCGCCTCTGCCTTCCACCCCCTCAACCCTTCCTCCTTTCAACCCTTCCACCTCAACCCTTCCTCCCATGTATAAAACTATAGACATTGCATTGCAAGGTGGCGGCTCTCATGGCGCATTCACGTGGGGAGTCTTAGAAAGGCTTTTGGAAGTGCCGAACCTTATCATAGAGGGCGTTTGTGGGACGAGCGCGGGCGCTATGAATGCCACTATGCTTGCCTACGGTATGCACATGGGAGGCAAACGTGGCGCTATAGAAATGCTCGAAAAGTTTTGGCGAAAAGCCTCCAAAGCCCAAAGCCAAACTTTTCTCAAACCAAGCTGGCTCGATAAACTCTATGGCGGTGGAAGAACTGACTACTCGCCTTCGTTTGCTTTTTTGGATTTTTATACGAATTATCTTTCGCCTTATGACTTCAATCCGTTGGACATCAATCCATTGAAGGATTTACTGCTGGAGCTTGTAGATTTTGAAGCACTTCGAAAAACAGAAGTCATCAAACTATTTGTATGTGCTACGAATGTCCGCACCTCACGCGCCAAAGTCTTTACAAACAAAGAAATATCGGCAGAGGCAGTCATGGCTTCAGCTTGCCTGCCTCACCTTTTCAAAGCGGTAGAAATAGAAGGAGAGGCGTATTGGGACGGTGGGTTCATGGGCAATCCGCCTATTTTTCCGCTCATTGATGATACCGAAACAGAGGATATTTTGCTTATCCAAATCAATCCTATCAACATACCGAATATTCCCAAAACTGCCTCCGAGATACGCGACCGCGTGAATGCTATCAGCTTCAATGCCAGCCTGATGCATGAGATGAGGCGCATCAAATTCGTGCAACGACTGCTCGAACTGGATATGAATACGGAAGGCAAGTTGCGCGACTTGCATATACATTGTATCTATCCCGAATCTGAAATGAATAATCTCGGCTCTGCCAGTAAACTGAACGCAGATTGGGACTTTTTGCAAAAACTCCGCCAGCTTGGGCGCAAAAAAGCTGAAGATTGGTTGGCAACTTGCTATGACAAGTTGGGCGAAGAATCTACTTGTGATATTCGTGGGTTATTTTTGTAGGGCAGGCAAGGTGTATAAGGTCTTCAAGACTGCCATATTTTTTCAAAAACCATAAAAGCCTAATGCCCCAAAAGATGCAAAAGCGTATCGCCAAATACATAGACAAGTCCTGTAAATAAAAACGCAAAAAATACGGCACTGAGTAACATATAAAACAGTATCTTAGGCGGTTTTTCGCCAAAACTAACCGCCGTAAGTGTCCCACCAATGGGCGTAAGCAAAAGTGGAGTCAAAAAAGCTACGCCTATGATGCCATATTTGAGCCAAATTTTAACTTTTTTGCGATTTTTGGGTGTAAAAAGTCGCTTAGGTTTGCCCTTGCCTGCCCAAGCCGACAGCCATTTTTTGATTTGTTTGCCCAAAAAAGTACACAGCACGACTGTAGTCATCATACCGCCTATAGTCAGTGCTACAGTTTCGAGGTAGGAAAGTTTTAGCCCATATCCACCCACAGGTCCGAATATAAACTTCAACATAGCACTTGCCCAAACGCCCAAATATTTCAAGATAAGTTCCATCTTTTTTGAAACAATTTACTTAATTTTTTAGTTTCATCATAAGGTTTAAAAAATAATTATGGCAGATAATAGTTACAGTGCAGGACATACTCACGAGGACGTACCACTCGAAAAGCGCATTTATTCACTCAAGACCATCAATCCCCCCAAAAGTGCCAAAGTATTGGCATATTGGGTAATAGGCATTATGTTTTTTTCATTTGTCTGTTTATTTTTGCCTTGGCAACAAAATATAGAAGGTGTAGGACAAATAACCGCACTCACGCCCCAAGACCGCCCGCAAGATGTCCAAAGTGCCATACCTGGTCGTATCAGTGAATGGCGCGTAAAAGAAGGCGACTTCGTGAATCAAGGCGATACTATATTGATACTTGCAGAGGTAAAGGACGATTATTTTGACCCCGACTTCCTGAAACGTTTGCAGGAACAACTTGGTGCGAAAGAAGAAGGCATTGATGCCACTAAGACCAAAGTAGATGCACTGAATCGCCAAATCAGTGCGCTTGAGTCAGGTTTGGTTTTTAAGCTGTCCCAATCTCAAAATAAGTATTTGCAGGCGCGAATGAAAGTAATTTCGGATAGTGCCAACTATGAAGCTGAAAAAGCAGGAATTGTCTTTGCACAACGTCAATTTAAAAGTTTTGATTCACTTTTTACTGCAAAACCTGTTCCGCTTATTTCTCAAACTGATTGGGAAAAAAGGTTAAAATCACTCCAAGAAGCGCAAGCAAAATTGGTATCTTCAGAAAATAAGTACGGAATAGCTAAAAATGAATACCTGAA
Source organism: Cytophagales bacterium (assembly GCA_013298105.1). Classification (GTDB taxonomy): domain Bacteria; phylum Bacteroidota; class Bacteroidia; order Cytophagales; family Microscillaceae; genus RDXI01. Next base: position 3,757 of record JAAFJK010000419.1, on the reverse strand, counting down.
CGCACGCATAGAACTTAGCTCTGTAGAAGCGGAATACAACGACAAAATATCCAAAGCACAGTCTGATAAAAGTTCCTCTATAGGTTATCTTGCTGATGCCAGAGGCGAACTCTCCAAAATGAAAAATAAATATGCGAATATGGAGATTCGCAATAATCAATACTATCTTACTGCGCCCCAATCTGGCTATATCGTCAAAGCCCTCAAATCAGGTATAGGCGAAACAATCAAAGAATCAGAGCCTATCTGTACCATACAACCTGCTACTCCCTCGGTAGCCGCAGAAGTCTATATACGTGCAATGGACGTACCGCTTATCTCCAAAGGTAGCAAAGTGCGCCTTGAGTTTGATGGCTGGCCTTCTCTACAGGTTACGGGTTGGCCCAGTGTAGCAGTGGGTACATTCGGCGGTACTATCCAAGTGATAGACTATGTGGATAGCAAAGAAGGCAAATATCGTGTGCTTGTAGTGCCTGATAAAAATGAGCCTTGGCCTCGTCAGTTGCGCGTGGGTTCGGGTGTATATGCGTGGGTAATGCTGAATGATGTGCCGATTTGGTATGAGATTTGGCGACAACTGAATGGCTTTCCTCCCAGCCTATACGAAGACCCCGACAAAGCTAAAGAAGACCCGAAAAAGAAAAGTGGACACAAAATGAAGGTAAAAGTGAAGAAGTAAGTGGGTTTACGATTTAAGATTTATGATTTACATTAAAAGGCTGCATATTTTGAATGTTGAATCATTCAAGATATGCAGCCTTTTTTTTGGGAAAGATTTGAATTTCGTTAGATTTTCTGCTAATTTTGCAGACTTTATTTCTCAAATTCAAAGATGGACAAAAAAGACTTACTTTTTGGTGTGCAGGCGATATTAGAAAGCCTCAAAGCTGAACAAAATATAGACAAGATATACATTCAGCGCGACTTAGGGAAGTCTTCTCGTTTGGGTGAGATTTTGGAACTCGCCATAGCAAGACAAGTACCTGTCATGCGCGTACCTACTGAAAAACTCGACCGCCTCACACCCAAGAACCATCAAGGCGTAGTGGCTTTTCGTGGATTTGTAGATTATGCTTCTGTAGATAACGTAATTGCTACAGCTTTTGAGGCAGGCAAGATTCCCCTTATATTGATACTCGACCGCATTACAGATGTCCGCAACTTTGGGGCTATCTGTCGTACAGCTGAAGTAGCAGGTGTTACGGCAGTCGTGATACCCGAGCGAGGCGGGGCGCAAGTAAATGGCGAAGCCGTCAAGACTTCTTCGGGTGGATTGAACTTTTTGCCTGTGTGCAGAGAAGCAAATCTTGTGCAAGTCATCAAAAATTTGCAGGCAAGTGGCTTGCGTGTGATAGCGTGTACCGAAAAAGCATCAGGTTATTTTTATGACCAAGATATGTCCTTGCCTACCGCTATAGTAATGGGTTCGGAAGAAGACGGCATAGCCTCTGACATCATACGCATCTGCGATGGACTTGCCCGCATACCTCAGTTTGGAGAGGTAGAGTCCTTGAATGTATCAGTCGCTTCAGGCATTGCTATCTACGAAGCTATCAGACAAAGAGCAGAATTTTAGTAAAACATTTGCAAAACTCCAAAATTATACATAGCTTTACAAAAAGTTTAGCAAACAATCCTCATAATAGGCTTGTTTGCCTAAATAAACAAACGAATGTTATGATACAAAAACCGCGTTTTGGAACAAATGACGAAGCTAATTTCTTCTCTTGTTTGAAAAAAAGAATAGACGACTATTTCAAAGAAAACCAAGCATCAAAGCACGCAAATTCCCGTATGTTTTGGAAAACCTTTGCGATGCTTAGTATGTATCTTGTGCCATATTTACTTATGCTGACAGGGTGGCTCTCAGTAGGCGGTCTGATATTGGCGGTCGTGGTGATGGCGGTAGGCAAGGCGGGGATAGGTATGGCAGTGATGCATGATGCCAATCATGGGGCGTATTCTTCCCAAAAATGGCTGAATGTACTTATGGGCAATGCGTATTATCTTTTGGGTGGCTCGCCTTCTATTTGGCGAATCCAACACAATGTACTGCACCATACTTATACGAATGTGCATGAGGTAGATGAGGACATTGAAACGAAGTTTCTTTTGCGCCTTTCGCCTTATGCGGACTTGAAGAAAATCCACCGCTATCAGTACATTTACGCCTTTCCTTTGTACTGTTTGATGACTTTTTCTATCCTTTTCAAAGATTTTGTAAAAGTATTCAGATACAGACAATATAACCTGATAGACAAGAAAAAATCGGTTTGGGTAGATTTGGGCAGAGAGCTTCTTGTAAAAACTATTTACCTATTTTTTATGATAGGTTTGCCGTATATTTGCTTGGATATATCGCTTGGCGCAGTTATTTTGGGTTTTGTGTCGTTGCATTTTATCGCGGGGCTGATACTCAGTGTGGTGTTTCAGCTTGCGCACACTGTAGTAGAAACAGACCATTTTGCGGTAGAAGGACAAGACAATTTGGAGAATACTTGGGCAATTCATCAACTTAAAACTACAGCCAATTTTGCGCCTAAGAACAAATTTTTGAATTGGTATGTAGGTGGGTTGAACTTTCAGGTAGAGCATCATTTGTTTCCTCATATTTGTCATATTCACTACCCCAAACTTGCCTGCATAGTCAAGCAAACAGCTATGGAACATGGTCTTCCTTACCACGAACAACCCACTTTCATGGCGGCTTTGCGCTCACATATTGCGATGCTTAAGTTTTTGGGTAAAGTAAAACTAAGTGTTTCTTAGGTAGTAATGAAGTAATCATAGACATTCTTTTTTGATAAGTCATTTGACACAAAGATAATACAGAAAAACTGTGCTATCTTTGTGTCAAAGTTTTTTTTCGGATTGATACAAAAAAAATATTTTCTGTATTATTTTCTGTTATTTTGCGGGCAAGTTCATAATCAACTATGTAGGATTTAATAACAGAAAATAATACAGAATAAAAAAGAGGCAAAACTGTAGAACAGGCTTCCAGCCTGTTGTTTCAAATGATAAACAGGCTGGAAGCCTGTTCTACAGAATATTCCGCCATAACTTTTGAAGAACCAAAAAAATAGTTCAAACCTCATACTTCAAACCTTCGTATGCTTTCTATACTCGACTGGGTTATTATCCTTGCCTACCTTGTTTTTTCGCTCGCCATTGGACTTTACTACACCCGACAGGCAGAAAAAAGCACTCAAGACTACTTTTTGGGAGGCAGAAAAATCTCATGGTGGCTGGCAGGACTCTCGATGGTGGCGACTACTTTTGCGGCAGATACGCCCTTGCTTATCACAGAAATAGTAGCTACCAAAGGCATTAGTGGCAACTGGCTTTGGTGGAATGGACTTATCGGGGGCATGGTGGCTACTTTTTTCTTTGCAAAATTTTGGCACAAGGCAAATATACTCACTGATGTAGAGTTTACAGAGCTTCGGTATTCGGGCAGGCAAGCGGCATGGCTACGGGGTTTCAAGGCTATTTATCTTGGTGTGTTCATGAATGGAGTTATCATTGCTTGGGTAAATGTGGCTTTGGGTGCTATCCTGACGGTTTTTTTGGGCGTACCGAAAGAGCATCTTTTGTATTATTATGCGCTTGCGATGCTTTTTGTAGTCATTTATACGAGTTTATCAGGACTTACAGGGGTAGCCGTAACAGATGCGGTACAGTTTTTTTTGGCTATGTTGGGTTGTATTATCTTGGCATATCTGGTGGTTAGTTCTCCGAAAATAGGTGGTCTGGA
>JAAFJK010000779.1 GCA_013298105.1 Cytophagales bacterium | reverse complement strand
TATGAACGATTAACCTCTCCCCACTCCTCTCAAAATTGGAGAAGGGCTTTATAAGGTCAGTACTTTGTCAAATATGAGTGGATAGTCGTAACCCAAAGAGGCTATGATGTAGCCTGCGCCTTGTGCTTGGCAAGTTTGTTGGATAAGTTCAGAAGCTCTTTGGACATTTTCGGCATCTAAGTGGCTGAAAGGCTCGTCAAGTAAAAGCCACTCAAAAGGCGACATCAATGCTCGCAGAATGGCTATGCGTTGTCTTTCTCCATACGAAAAAAGTCCTGCATTTTTTTTGCTTTCGAGCAGATGCTTGATTTGGAGGTGGTCTGCCATGTGGTATATTTTCTCCTTGTCGGGCTTTGGGTAGGCAAGGTAGGTTTTGGCTAATATATTGTCTTCGGCTGTGAGATGTAGAAATAGCCTCAAATCCTGAAAAACTATGCCTATTTTTTGCTGTCTTAGGGTAGCCCAGTCTTGGGGTTTGTATGTTTGGATAGGTGTTTTTTCAAAAAAAACTTTGCCTACATAATCTTGCCTACTGCCGTAAAGTATATGCAGAAGGGTGGATTTTCCTCTGCCTGACTGGGCTTGTATGGCATAGTTTTTTCCCTGCTCGAGGGTACAGTGCTGTAACCAGACTTCGGACTGTTGGGGGTTGTGGGTGTGCTGTTCGCGGAGCGGAACGGGCATGAGGTCTTGTAGTTCTATTCGCATACTGCAAAAATACAAAAAAACCACAAACGAGTGTGTTTGTGGTTTTTTTTTGAGGGGGAAGGAATGTTCAGTTCCTTGCAATTTATCGCGACTTTATTTAGAATATATATGGAATATTGAGCATCTTTCATAACCCCTAAAAAGTAGTTTACACTTTTTTACTTAAACCTGTAAGGTCTTTAAAGACCTTACAGGTTTAAAAAACTGATAATGAGTTATTTATGAAAAATACTTTGTTCATAAAGAACTTTTCAAAACCCCTTTTTAATTTGTATATTCAGAAAAGTATAAACTGATAAATGAAAGATACCGAATATTGTAACTAAAGTTGGTACTAAACTTTATTTTCTGCAATATCTTTGGAAGAAACAGATGTTTTAAAGCTACCTAGCATAATTATGTGTGTAATTTTGAACTACTCCATTTATAAAAGCACCAGAGGCATTTTTGGCTCTTATTCTGTATGATGCAGTCATATTTCCTGTAGTATTGTTGTATGTACCATTACCATCAATAACCCAAGATGATGGTCTTGAAGTTGCTCCCAAAAGAGGATCGAGTTTAGGTGCTGGGAATTCCTGCGCAGGGATTCTTAGTGTACCACTTGTGCCATTAGAAGGTGTCAAGATATAAACTAATTTTACAGTTTCATAATCTTGTGTTTTTTCTTCACCTACTAACGGACCCTCCAATGTCACTAAAAATTTATTATTGACAATTCCATTTGTGACAGATGATTCAGTAAAAGTAGTTAGATACTTCCTGTCTGAAGGTACTATTGGCGTTTGATTGACAGTTCTGTCTCCAAAAAATTTTAAAAGATTAAAAGAGGTATCCTCATCATCAAATATAGTAACTCTAGCAATTTTAGAAAGTTGGGCAGGTCCTGGATATCCCATTTTTATATTAGCATCATCAGCTGATTCTAACTCTATAGAAATTTCCTTATACCCATCAGATGTTGCATTATCTATGGAAGTAATCGTTATTTTAGCAGTAATTTTACCTGCTGGTATTACCACAGAAGCAGATGTTCCTCCCTCACCTTGCATTGAGTATGAATTAGGTGCTGCTGAACCTGTATTAGGTCCTGTGATAAACTTAGCAGAAGATTTAAAGTTTACTGTGACAGGTTTGGACAAATCACCTGTGGCCCTTTCTATAGATATACTTTTAGTATCGGGCATCCCTGCAATACCTTCAAAAATACCTGTGCTTGTTGAGGGAAATATCACAAAGGGTGAATCATTATAGAACAAGTCAGAGTCGTCGAATTTACATGAAGTAAATGCAAACAAAAAGATAACTACATAAATATATTTTTTCATATTTTTAAAATTAGTGTTTAGATTATTAAAAAATTTAACGGCTTTTTATTAGGAACGAGTAAAAATAACTTAGTAAGTTTGTTAATCTTTTGCGCTTGTGTTTCGTTACAATAGTCATTACAAAACAACGTCTTGTGCTTTTATTGCGTCTTACCTAAACACAAAATATTGTACAAAATCTTTATAATCTTATTTTCTACTCGTTTCTTATAGATATTAATTTTAGTCATTTTTATTTTTTTAAATATCTATAAGTTTAGGTACAGCACCCTAAAGTAGTTTGGAAGATGTAATTTTTAGATATGTTTCTTTATGGGTTATATCTAAGAAAGAAAAGAGTATAAAATAATTTGCTAATTTTATTAATCTTTTACACTTATGTTTGGTTGCAATAATCATTACAAAACACCGCTTTGTGCTTCTATTGCGTCTTACCTAAACCCAAGATATCAAACAAAATCTTTAGCATCTTATTTTCTACTCGTTACTAAAAATTACATCTATCATTACTAATATCCAGGATTTTGTTGCATATTTCTATTTGCGTTTAACTCATTTTGTGGAATTGGATAAGTAAAACGTGGTGCACCTGCTGCTAAAAAACAACCTGTTACAGAAGATGCAGCATTGCAGTCGAGTCTGTTCAGGGGCAAACCCAATCTCTTTAAATCTAAAAATCGGTGTCCTTCATAGCATAATTCTTTTCTACGTTCTTTAATTACCAAATCAATGAGGTCATTACCAGTCACATCAAGCTCTGTATCATTCACTGCATTGTAACCAGTTATACGTGCTCCTCTTATTTGTGCCAAACGTGTTTTTGCTGACACTGTTTCACCATTACGTGCTGCTGCTTCAGCAGAGATAAGATACATTTCAGACAACCTTATCCATTTTATATCAACTCTACCAAATTCTGCGTTAGTTGCTTGGTGCTTTTTAATTACATTGCCTGATACTGCAGTGCCAAAAAAAGTTGCAGTTCTAATATCAGCTGAAGCGGGATAAACCACAGTGGGGGACCCTACATTATACGAAGATAAAAGATCGTTAGTGGGAGCGAAAAACGCAACATCTCCATCAGTTTGCCAGTATTCATAGCCAAGCCGTCCTTGTCCTTGCAAAAATTTTATTTTGAAAATTTCTTCGGTAGTGGCTGCGTCTGTCCAAATACCTGCATAATTTGATGGAGTAGCCAAGTTGAGTGTATTTGTACTGATAACCTCATTAGCATTAAATAATGCCTGTGTATAATCTCTTATGTACAAATAATAACGGGCTTTCAGCGCTTTTATTGCGGGTCTTGAGAGATAATTACGTGATGGTATTGGTGAGGTAAGATTCATAGGTATCAATAATTCAGCTTGATTTAAATCTGCCAAAACTTGATCTAAAACGTCTTGAATTGTATTTCTTGACAATAGCTCAGAGCGGGGAACAATTTTTTTTACATATGGTATACCCAATCCATTGATGTTTATGGAAGGGTGCACCGCAAATAACCTTAATAAATCAAAATGTACCATTGCCCTTAATCCTATAGCTTCACCAAGTATTTTTTGTTTTGAAGCCTCTTCAGTAGGATTTGATGTTTGCAAAGTTGGAATACGCGTGATAATTTGATTGCATCTGTTAATGATACTATATGCACTAGCCCAAATATTGTCAAACTCATTTTCATTTGATGAATAGGTCATATTGTATATGTTCAGGCCTTGACCAAAGGTATTAGAACCTTTTTTGACATCATCTGCAGTAAAATCTGTAGTACTAACATACTCCAAGTACATACCTCGTGTAGCTGCGTATGCACCAACTAATGCTGACTGATAATCAGATAGTTTTTGTAGTGCAACCTCATCAGTAATTAGCTGTGTAGGTTTTAAGTCTATTCTATTATCACATGAACTTACAAAAAATAGTAAGAATATTGATACAGAAATTATAAGAGTATTTTTTTGCTTTTTCATGTTATGAATTTTATGATTGATGTTTTTACATTTTTTAGCAACCATTCTAATATTTTCAATGTAACAGTTATCTGAACAAAAATATTAGAATGTGCTATAATTTTAGGTATTTGATTAGAATGTCAAATCCAATCCAACGGTATAAACGCGTGCTACAGGGAAGTTTGAATAACCTAAACCATTGTTTGTTGCTTCAGGATCAAAACCATTATAAGTAGTAAATGTCAATAAGTTTTGCGCTTGGCAATAAATTTTTGCATTACTTATCTTAATGGTTTTAAGATAATTACCCGTAATATTGTAGGATAGCATTACATTGCGAAGACGTAGGAAAGCACCTGATTCCAAAAATCTACTCGTATTACCAAGCTGAATAGGTTGATCTACACGTGGTATATTTGTAACTTGTCCTGGCGTTGTCCATATATTTAACATACGACTTGAAAGGTTTCCACCACCACCACCAGCAACATCTTCGCTATACGCTCTATTTATATTATAGAGTTGATTACCATGTGCCCAAGAGAAAAATGCAGAAAGTGATAGATCTCCATAAGTAAAAGTATTCGTAAAACCACCATAAGTAGTGGGTTCGTATGTACCAAAAGGAACCAACGCATCACCATTATATTGTCCAACATTTCCTTCTTTATCATAATAGAGTGCTTCTCCATTAGCTGGATTCACACCTGCCCATTTGACAAGATAATGCGTGCGTACTGGCAACCCTACTCTTACAAGTGTTCCATCACCTGACACAAATTGTTGTTGCCCTCCCAAATCTAATATTCTATTTCTATTGAAAGTAACGTTACCTGCTAAGTTCCAAGTAAACTTATTTATTTTTATTACATCTGCATCTACTGAAACCTCAACACCTCTATTGCGCATTTTACCTGCATTTACAGTGGCTGATCTAAAACCTGTCATACGAGACAGAGTAATTGGTATAAACAGTTGCGAAGTAACGCGATTGTAATACTCTACGGTAAGTTTTATTCTATTTTTCAAAATTCCAAGATCTAAGCCAGCATTAAAGGTTGCCGATTGTTCCCATTGCAAATCTGGGTTACCAAATGTAGGTGCTATACCATTTGTACCTGCATAACTCGATGCACCATAAGCTGGTGCATACCTGAAGTTGTCACCATCGCTTGTAT
>JAAFJK010000706.1 GCA_013298105.1 Cytophagales bacterium | reverse complement strand
GTGCTCTTCCGATCTCTGCGGGTAACTATAGGATTGAAAACGTACCTTCAGAAGATTTCATTGGTTTAATATGGGACGATTATTGAGTAAAACCCACCGTTTCGCAACCGTTTCACAAAACGCCCTCAAATATTTGCATTTGTGGTAGGCAAGTTGTATCTTTGTGGCGGTTCAATGTTGCAACCATATTCGGAAAAATATTTGACATTTGAGGCTTTGCGCTATTTTTGGGGCGCAAAGCCTTTTTTTGTGTGAAACAGCATAAAACGCACCACGAAACACCCCTAAATAAGTTCTAAATGCTGTTTTATGGTTTTTGGGGCTAAAAATAGCTTTATGGTAGCTCTACCATAGACCACAGGTAAACCCACCATAAAGCTACTATAGAGCTACCATAGAGCTACCATAAACCCACCATAGAGCTACTATAGAGCTATCATAGACCCCACTGTAGAGCTATGGCATATCCACCTATCTTTTTAGAGAACCTCCAAAGGTTTACGATTGGGTGTTTCGCATTGTTTCGTGGTGCGTTCCGCGTGTTTTGTGAAAATATTTGGCGTTTTGCGTTTTTTTACAGATAGGCAAAACAGGGCATTTTTTGGGTGTTTCGTGGCTGTTTTGCGGTCGTTTCGTGTGTTTCACGAAAATATTTGGTGTTTCGGGTGTTTCGCTTGTAACTTTGTACTTGTCAAATAAAAAAAAATCCAAAAAAAATGGGCAACAACCAATATGACTATGCTGAAGGTTTGGTAACTGTATCAGCCAAAGTAAGCACTAAAACCAAAGCCTATCTTTTGCGTGAAGCAAAGGCGCAAGGCATGACACTCTCCCAGTACATGGGCTATACCTTAGAGATTGAGGGCGAAAATCAAAAAGAGGTTGTGCGACTACAAGAACAAGTAGCCGAGCTTACGCTTCAGCTCAAAGACAAAAAACAAGCCTTCACAGATGAAGCCGTAAACTGCAACCAAGAAGCACTCTTAGGCGTGCAGGATACACTTGCCACCATGCAAGAACAACTACAGACGTTGTGCGACAACCAGCCCCAAGACCTCCAAGAACAAATCGACGACCTCACAGAAGAAAATGCAGACCTTCAAAAACAACTTGAGGAACTCCGCGAGCTTCAAGAAAATAAAGATGAGGACGAGGACGAGAGCATCAGCCCCACCAAACAAGCCTACAGAGAGTTGCTTGTAGAAAAGCATGAAGCACTCAACAGGCTACGCAATCAAAACGAAACAGACTGCACACAAGCCAAAAAGTCAGGCGAGGAGGCAATCGTCAAGATTGCAGAAACGCAATTCACAAAAGTTGTGGATATGGTAGCCAAAGATTATACTTTTGGTGCAAAAGCTATCAAAAAACAAATGTGGGCTATTTTCAAAGGTTTGCCTGAACCAAAAGAAGCAAAAAGCGCATGGAACAAACTCAAAAACCCTTTTTCAGAACTTCCTAACCGCTAAAGTCTATGATAGATGATGACAAAATGGACAAAATGAAAAAGTTGAAAGATGACTTTGAAGATACGCTCGACCTGAACTCCGAAGCCAAAGAACGCCTAAACAAAGCACTTTGGAAAGTTGGTTTTTGGATAGTCATTGGGGTTGCGATTATGTTAGTTTTTTTGCTACTCCCTTTTATTTTTAGTCAAACGGCTAAAATTATTGTTGCCAGCTCTGAAATTAAAAAAGCCCTCAAACCCGCCTCCTAACTTATGCACACACCTTTTGACGAACAAACCCGCTACAGGGCAAACCTACCCTACAAACGCAAAGCGCATACCCCAAACCCTGCCATGCAAGGCAAAAACATCACCCTGAAGCCCTATAATCCCGCTTTTGCGCCCACAAGTAGCGATATAAGCAATCCCGCGCTTGTATCTGCCTATCAAACAGAAACAGCACCCAAACCCAAGCCTAAAACACCCGCAAAGCCCTGCGGTTGTGGGTGTGAAGACAAGCCCATGGAATCCATTGCACCTGAGCCAAAATTTACAGACGAACCCCAAACTCAAGACTTCCCTGCCACCTATCGCTATGATGCAGACGAGAACAACTTTGATGACGAGGCAAAACTTCCTAAATGGCTACCTGCGGTTGTGTGTTCGCTATTTGGTTTGGTACTGTTTTTGGTGCTGTTGTGGCTATTGCGGTCTGGTTCAGGTTCAGTCAAGCCCACACCTATAGCATAAAAAAAGCCCTCCAAAGGGCTATACGATAAAGTAGGCAAGTCCATTGGCGTAAAAGGCGCGAATGCGTTGCTTCAGAAAAGCGTTTTTCATACTACTTGCCTACCCAAACCTTGCCTACTCATATTAGGCAAGGTTTTT
>JAAFJK010000477.1 GCA_013298105.1 Cytophagales bacterium | reverse complement strand
AATATTTTTTGAGGGTTTTGCTCACCTCCGACAGATTTACGCGCCCCTTTTACGGTTTGTATAGTATTTTCTTTGCTGTAATAAAAATTGGCTTTTGCCCCTGCAAAAAGCACATCAGTCATAGTATTGTGGGAGGGCTTAAAGGCTAAAATCGCCAAATCCATACCATTGTTGTTGGTAGTTTCGTGTTGTCTAAGTGTTTGATATACAAGTTCATGCAGGCGTGTGAGTATCTGTGCGGGGCTGGTCTGTTCTTCTACCAGCACGATTCTATCCAGCAGGCTATTGGCTATCGTGGTCATAAAAGCACCAGGTACGCCATGCCCTGTGCAGTCTATACACGCGACTATAGCTACATCATTTGCACGATTCAGCCAATAAAAATCGCCCGAAACTTCGTCTTTAGGAAGGTATATCAGGAAGTAGTTTTCGAGTATATCTTTTAGTTTTTGTTCAGAAGTGAGGATAGATTGTTGAATAATTTTCGAGGCTTGAATACTGCTTTTTATTTTGGTATTTTGAGCTTCTAACTTATTTTTTTGGAGTTCTATGAAGTCGCGTTGTGCCGTAAGTTCTTCTTGGGTTTGGAGGAGTTCTTCGTTTTGGGCTTTGATTTCTTGGTTCAATTCTTGTAGCTCTGCGGTGCGTTGGTTTACTTTGTCTTCCAAAATGTGGTTTTGCTCTTTTATGATGCGTATATTTTCTTTTTTCAGTAGATTGATGCGATACGCGAGCGCAAAAGAAAGCAAAATGACTTCTGCCACTGTCCCATACAAGACCGAGTTACTTGTAAATTCATTGGCGGGTGTAGCTCCTGATACTTGCAAAATAAATATAACTACACTTCCGATATAGATACTCCACGCCAAGATAAAATATCGCCCCAAAGGATTCCCTTTTTGATGTACAGAGATAGCACAAAAAAACACATACAAAAGCGTAAGCAACGAAAAAAACTGACTGATAGAGGCTACCATCACATAATCGCCTGCTATGTTGCCGACTATACAAAACACACCTATCGCCACAAATAACCAAAACAGTTTGTCTAAGCGCGGTATATAATGGGGGGTATTCAAGAACTTTCGGGCAAAGACAATCACACTCAAGACAGGCAACACAGAAAAAACAGGCGTATAAAAATTCAATGCAGGCATTTCTCCCCAAAACATATCAAACATATAGCCTTTCAAGTGCAAATAAAAACTACCAATCGTGCATACATACAGCACATAATACAAATACACCCTATCACGCACCGAAAAATACACAAAAAGATTGTAAAGGCTCATCACAAACATAATACCCAGATATGCACCCAAGAAAAAGTCTTTTTTGTGTGCCTTTTCAAGAAAATAAGATGGTTTATTCACCTCCAGCGGGATTTCTACAGGAAAATTACTGCGGACTTGCAGGTAGTATATTTTGGAGGCTGTTTCAGGGATTGGGAAAAGCAAAGCATTAGTAGCCAAATATTTATGACTTTTTGGATAGCTTCCACCTATTTTTTTACTCGCCACAAAGCCTGTACCTGTAGCGTTTTTATGGTAAAAGACCACCTCGTCCAACATACCATTGCCCACTTCGAGGTAGTGGGAGGCAAGGGCAATGTTAGTCAAGTCTATTTTTAGCCATATAGTCGCACGGGTATTGCCTATGTTAATGATAGACTGCAGATTTTTCTTGAATTGTTGTAAGTTTTCTACTTTTGCCTTGTTTGTAGAGTCTATAAAAATTTCTACCTCTCTGCTGGGCAGGAAAGTCTGGGCAGAGAGGTTAGGCAAGAAAAAAACAAGAAAAATTATAGTAAGTGTGGAGCGGTATATTTTCATAAATCAATTTTAAAAATAAAAAATTAAAAAAACAAATTTATGCCATAACAATTTTCGTGGTCGAAGACCTTGACAAGCGTTGAAAATAAAAATAGTTTTATATTTTTTTCGCTTTTTAGTAATTTTAGGGGCTTAAATTGAAATTGTATAGTGGTCTGAGATTTATCACTAAAAAAAATAGGTTGTCTGACAACTTTTGTGGAAAAATATTTTTTCAGCAAGTTCGGATTCAAGAAACGCCTTTTTTGCTCAATAGGATAGGGTTTTAAACCCTATCCTACTGAGCAAAAAAACTACCACAAAAATTGTGAGACAACCAAAAAATACAGGAGAATTTATTTTTCAAAATAAGTAGTCCATAGTTTTTTACAACCCTCGTGTCCGAGCGTTGCACCCCGCATGAGTGTTTCGTTTGCGTCAGCCCATTTTTCTTGGGCAAGCTCCATCAGTCCTATTTTATAGCTAATTTCACCTTTTGTGTTGTCTTGTCCCAAGTTGATAGCTATGACTTTGATGAATTGCATTTCGGCTTCGGCATAATTGCTTGTATTCGCCTCAAACATACCAAGCATAGTGTGGAGTTCTTCACTGGGCGTTTTGATAAATTCGTTGATACCTTCTTTGCAGATGGCTTTTGCTTTTTGGTAATTATCGGATTGCTTATAGATGGCGGCTATGGTCGCATAATCTGAAGGTTTTTTTTCAATACGCATTTTTTGGCGCATAATTTTTTCTACTTCAGCATCATTTTTTTGGACAAAATACATAAAAGCCCTGTTAAAATAGTTTGTAGCTTTTTCAGGATTGAGTTTATTGGCTTTTTCCAAATGTTGCAATGCTTTTTTATCATCATTTGTTATGAGCGCAATCATAGCTATGGCTTCGTAGGCAAGGGCGGGGTTTTTGATATTTTTGTTTTTTGCTATAGCTAAGAAATCTTTTTCGAGCTTTTTGAGTTCTTTCAAATCAGTGTCGTTGATTTTGAATAACTTGCCTACCCTTATATTTTCTCTTTTTTTCAAATCGAGGTCTTTATTCACGACATTGCCTGTCATAAAACCCTTGTAAAAAATCCAAAATAAGCGGGCATAATTTTTCAAATCTTGTAAATCCTTCCGTTTGGGGTATTTTTTGATGGCATTTTCAAGCCTTTGTACGTCTTGTTGCATAGTTTGGGCATATTCGAGGAGAGCAGTATCGGTTCTGCCATGAGCCAACATTTCACCCATAGATTTGAATACATCACAGACCACAAACATGAGGTGTGCGTTCAAATCACTGTCATCACGCTTCAGGGCTTCTTCAAATATTTGTTTTGCTTGGGGATATTGCTGGGTATAAAAATATATGGCACCTACTTGTCTATATATTTTGGCACTGTCGGGCATATATTTTTGGGCATTTTCATATTGTTGGATAGCCTGCTCGTACCTGAATGCACTTTGAAATACCTTGCCTGCCTCATAGTACAGCTCTCCGTCTTCGGGTGTTTCACGCAATTTTGCTTCTAAAAGACTCAAGCAAAGCTGTCCTTGCATGAATTGCTCTGAAGTATCACGCGCCAGCTCAAATAGCTCGATGGCGAGCTTATGGTCGGTTGGTTTTTGTTTGAATATGGCTTCTACTACTTGCCTGCGTTTGTCGTTATTTTTTTTGATTTCTTCATTCGTTTGGATATTACCCTGAATCTCAGTCGTACTGAAGTTAAAAGTAATCGTTATCTGTCCGCCTGTAGGTAGCGTGTCTATAGCGGCGCGTATGGCAGGCAAGTCTAAGGGCTTGTTGGGTTGTATTTGGGCGTGGGCAGGCAAGGCAAATAAAATGACTGCCATAAGTGTAAAAAATAAGCGCATATAGATATTTAGGGTTTGAGATGTACGATTAAAAATTTGGTTAAACGTTTGTTTTTTGGGTTGGCAATCCGAAAAAAGGCGCAAAAAAACGAACATTCAAACTTTCCTGAACACCACCTTTTTCTATAAAAACGTCTAAATCTCCGAAATAGTTTTATTCAAAGGCTTGAGGCCTATTTTTTCGGCTTCGAGGCACATGAATTGATACGCTTCCTCATATTCATTGCGCACCAGCCCATCAAGGATAGCTTCTCGAAGGGCTGTTTTGATGATGCCTACTTCCTTTGAAGGCGTAAGTCCAAAGACTTCCATGACAGGTTGAAAATTGCGGATATTGTCGCGGGCTTCTACATCTATCAGTTTTTGCTCTACTTTCGCAAAATTCTGAAGGTGTTTTTGGACTTTAGCATAATTTTTGGACGTAATGTCAGCTTTGCAGAGCTTCATAAGCGCGTCTATATCATCTCCAGCATCAAAAAGCAACCTTCGCAAAGCCGTATCTGTGATAGTTTCTTTTACAAGAGCTATCGGGCGCAAATGCAAACGGACAAGTTTTTGGACAAAGCGCATCTCCTCGCCCATGGGTAGGCGGAATTTGCGGAAGATAGTCGGAGTCATTTTCGCGCCTTTCTCCTCATGTCCATGAAATGTCCAGCCCACTCTGTCATGAAAACGCTTCGTGGCGGGTTTGGCTATGTCGTGCAGGATAGCCGCCCAGCGCAACCAAAGGTCTTGCGATACTTCGGCTACATTGTCCAACACTTGCAAGGTATGGAAAAAATTGTCTTTGTGTCCCTTGCCTTCCTTCATTTCTGCGCCTTGTAACAA
>JAAFJK010000187.1 GCA_013298105.1 Cytophagales bacterium | reverse complement strand
CCAAAACTTGCTTCCAAACAATCCAATCTCCATATTTTGCTTCATTTTGTTTCTCTTTCATATCGGCATAGCCTGGTGGTATTTTTTTCTTGAATCTATCTTCGCCCATTTCATAGATTTTTTTTTAATCTTTTTCTTCAAACGGCAGACCAACACTTTCAGCAAGTATATCAGCGAGTCGTTCTTTAATTGGGTTTTCAAAAAACCATTTTTCCACTATATTTTGTTTAGTTTTAAGCTCTACGTCAAATTTTTCAAAAAACTTAGTAGCCTCTTCATGAAAAGTTTAGACAAGAAAGGGTGGTTCTTTTTTGTCTCAAGTAACGATTTAGCTTTATTCAATGCGATTACAGTTTCCTCATACTTAGGGATTTGTTGAGCTATCACATTGACAATATTTTTATGATACTCATACGCGACTTGATAGGGTATGAATATCCTATTTTTTAACTTTTCAAAAAGCTGAAATAGACTTTCAGTTGTTTCTTCTGAATACCTATAAAAATTTAAAAGTACATTGGTATCAAATACAAAAAGTGCATTTTCCCACAATTTTTGAATAACCTCAACTTTAGGCGCGTAATAACCTTGAAATAAGTCTTTCATATATTTATACTTTGGTAACATTGTTTTTAAGCCACTCTTTACTTGCTTTTGGATTGTACCATGCGGCAGACCCACCACTTTTTATAATAAAAAGACGGTCTTCGTCTGATATAAAATCTCTTAACTGATTTCGTAGCCTTACGGCAGTTTGGTCAGTTACCACTGCCCAAGAATTATCTGTAAGTTTACCCCAAGCGTTATAAGATTTTAATTCTTCCCAAAGTAAAAGGTAGTCGTTTTGGGGTTGTTTTAGGTCATAAATAACAATATAGCATTTCATAATTTTATATATTTAAGAAAAGTCCTTAACAATATGCTAAGGACTATGTTTTTAAGGAAATACAAAAAAATAACCTAAATAGTTCAGTGTCCTATTGGGTTCGGATTCATGCGTATGATGCGCAAGAGTTCAAGCATTTTGATGACAGGATACGTGGGGTCAAGCTCAAACCAGCGTGTGCCAAAGTTTACGCGGTTGGGGAGTTTGTGGTGATTGTTTTGAAAAAGCTCACCCAGCATCAGGAAGTCCCAAATCAAAGAATTTTTTGACTTGTCGTTGTTGTCAAAATTTGAATAGCCATATTTATGCCCGCTCCAGTTTACGATAGCCCCATGGATAGGTCCCATCAAGTAGTGAATCGGAATAAACAAAAAGCACCACATCGGCATATCTGCATAGATATAAAGTCCAATATACACAAAGGTATAAGCCGTACCCCAAGCCAAGCGCGAGAACCAAGTTTCACCCAATTTTTCGAGCTTTTCCCAAATCGGCTTCATATCAAAACGTGCATCAGGCATAACCTTATTGCGGACATAGTCGATATAGATGTCTTTGGTTTTCCACATCATCGTGAAGACGTTACTGTGGTTGTGGGGTGAGTGCGGGTCTTTGGGCGTGTCGCTAAAAGCGTGGTGCATACGATGCATGATGGCATACGCGCGAGGGCTTAGGTAAGACGAGCCTTGTGTGATATACGCAAAAAGACTAAAATATCTTTCCCAAAACTTGTTCATGATAAACATTTTGTGTGCCGCGTAGCGGTGCAAGAAAAATGTCTGACTAAAGAGTGATAGATACCAATGCAGTACCAAAAATAAAATAGCGATAAGCATAGAGTTATGATTATGGTTTGATGTTACAAAATTCCAAGTTTTTTTTTGATTTTCCTAATATTATGGTCATTTTAGCAAATAAAGTTTTTTTGCACTCCTAATTTTTCGTGCTAATTTTGTGGATATTTATTTGATTCATGTTTGTAGAAAGTAAAATAGTCCCACATCTTAAGACTTCAGGCTGGATAGAAGTGGTCTGTGGCTGTATGTTTTCGGGCAAAACCGAAGAACTTATCCGCCGCATTACACGCGCCAAAATAGCCCGACAACAAATCGCTATTTTCAAACCTGCTATGGAAAACCGCTATCATTCTAAGCACGTAGTTTCACACAACGCCAACGCTATATATTCTACCCCTGTAGCCACTGCTTCAGAAATATACCCTTTGGCGCAAGAGGCTGATGTGGTGGGTATTGATGAGGCACAATTTTTTGACGAGGCATTGGTAGATGTAGTCGTGAAGTTGGCACAAGAAGGCAGGCGAGTAATCATTGCGGGCTTGGATATGGACTATCGTGGCTTGCCTTTTGGGGTAATGCCTCAACTGATGGCAGTGGCAGAATATGTTACAAAGACACAAGCTATCTGTGTGAATTGTGGAAACCCTGCCAGCTTTTCCCATAGGCTGAATCCCTCAAGCGAGCAGGTAGTTTTGGGTGAAACCGATTTATACGAAGCCTTGTGCAGAAAGTGCTTCAATGAAGTGTAAATTTACAAACTTCATAATGCCTTAATAATCAAACCGATAGACAATCCTTGCGATTGTCTTTTTTTTAATAATTAAAAATAAAAAGATACATCAACAAACTTGTAACTTTTTTGTTTAAAAATCGTATTAGAAATAATTGCATTGAGCCATATTTAACAAATACTCTCCTTATTTTCAACCTCTTTAACATATATTATTCTACTCTTAACCTTATGAAGAAATGTTACGACACATTTTTTACATTTTTATTTTTGCTATTTTGTCTGTAGTGGGGCAGGCAAGGGCGCAAACTTTCCAAGAACCTAAAGACATAGAGGTCAATCCGCATCTCTATCCTGCAATGACAGAGCGCAGGCAAGTGCTGGATTGGGTAACAAATCCTGAGAATCATGCTGTAAAAATATACAGCCAAGAAGAGTTTAATGCGCATACACTCGATGACAGAGTGCAGATAGAAGGCTATGGACACTACATAGTCTATCGTGAGAACTACCTTCGTTGGACTGAAATCCAAGCCTACGAAGCACGCAAAGCGCAAATCGTACCGCGCTCATACAACCAGTACAAGAACTATCTCATACACCATAACATTACACACTACTATGAACTTTTTGGGAATTAAAATAACAACAGGCGTACTTTTGTACTTATTTTTGTTTTTAAATACTCAAGCATTTGCACAAGGTACAGCTTGTGCCAGTGCGCCTTATATACAACCTACTGCTACTTGTGTGTCCACAACTTACACTACACCCACTTCCAATGGCGTAGGTAGTGGCAGTGATGGATGCAATGGTGGCGATAGAACAGGAGGCATAGAGATC
>JAAFJK010000144.1 GCA_013298105.1 Cytophagales bacterium | reverse complement strand
GATCTGCTAATCCCCAACCAGCCCTTTGCAGGTACTTACAAATTCAAGTTTTATAAAGATATGGTTGTGAGCGTAGAAGGCACAGATGCCTTTGGTAAAACGGCTTCCCGCAGTTGGATTATTCGCAATATCAAACGTCCTTTTATTCGCAATACCATCAGCTACAGCGAGATAAAAAATGATGCAAAAAAACGCAGGATTATGATTGATATTTTTGAAGTCAATCGAGATAAATTTCCGCAAGAAGTCAAAATGAAGCTACTTGTAGCCGATTCTTTGGGCAATTTTATCAGTGGACTTGCACCGCCAGACCTCAGCGCGGGGGAGGCAAGGAAGATATTTATGGAAATCATAGAAACGGGAGAAAATGGCAAAAGTGAGTATATTACCAATTTCAAAGTACGCGAAGTTACCGAAAAAATCAACACACCTTATGACATCGCGCTTTGTTTGGATTACAGTGGCTCAATGCAACCTTTTCGAGATGCACTCGAAAGTGCTACTTCAGTTTTGCTGAACAGCAAAGATGATGCAGATAGATTTTCGGTCGTGCGCTTCAGCAATGATTTGCTCAAAGATTCAGACCTCAAGCACAGCAGCGATGAGTTGGTACAAAAATGGACAAGCAGAAAAAAAATAAATTTTGCAGGTACAGCCCTTTATGCAGGTGCAGACGCGGCATTGAATACTTTTGATACCACTTCCACGCACCAAAAAGTGCTGTTTTTGCTCACTGATGGACAAGAAAACAGTTCATTCGCACACGCAGGAAGTGGACTTGCCTACAACATACAACAAATAGCCGAAAAAGCCCGCAAATTGGGCGTAAAAATCTATCCTATCGGGCTGGGCGGAGGTGTAAATGAAGGTCTGTTGCAAGACCTCGCGTGGCTGACTGACGGCAAACTGCTCTTAGGTTATGAAGGCAAGGACATTGAAGGCATTTATGGCGAACTTTCCAAAACCTTCAAAAACTATTATGAAATCACATACACGCCCAGAAGCAAAAGTGATGGCAAAAAAACAGTGTTGCTAAAATACAACAACAACCAAAAAGAAGTAGCTGTAGAAACTAAGTTTTTTGCAGGCGATAAGTTCAGAATCTTTGAAAATACAGGCTTCGTATCCAGTAAAAATACCAAATTAGCCAAGCAACCGCTCGTCCCCAAACAAGCTGTAGCCTTTTTTGATGTGAACAAAGACAATTTGCAACCTACCTTTACCCCAAGCCTTGATGCTGTAGTAACACTCATGAACAAAAACCCCAAAGCCACCGCAGATATACTTGGACATACCGACCTCACAGGAACAGACGAGCGAAATCTTGACCTCTCAAAACGCAGGGCAGAAACTGTCTATGCCTATCTGGTAGGCAAGGGCATTGACAAATCCCGCCTTACCGTAAAGCCAATGGGCGCGAAAGAACCCGTTTGGACAAAAGAAAAAGAAGCGTGGCAAGCCCAAGAAAACAGAAGAATTGAAATCATATTGTGGGAATAACAAAACTTTTTCTTGTTTTTCTAAATTTACGTGGTTAATTTTGGACTATGACTTACGAATTTACCAACCTTTTGCGCCTGATACAAGGTGATGAAGCGCAATTTGAATTAGGTATGCAACTTGCTATCAACTACCAAACGGAGTTCGAGGAATATTTTGGCTGTACGGTAGGGCAGGCAAGGAATTTATTTCCGTTGCTTTTTTTGTGTGATTGGAAAGCTGAAGGGAGTATATTGAATGTTACCACTTTAAATTGTGAAAATAAGGGTTTAATTATCTTGCCTATCGAGATAGGGCTGTTACAAAACATAGAGGAATTAGAATGTGGTAGAAATCAATTAACCACCTTACCTACCGAAATAGGATTATTACAAAATTTAACTGATTTGCATTGCGGTAGAAATCAATTAACCACCTTACCTACCGAAATAGGATTATTACAAAATTTAACTGTTTTGCATTGTGGTAGAAATCAATTAACCACCTTGCCTACTGAAATAGGTATGCTAAAAAAATTAAAATATCTGTATTGTGCTGAAAATGAATTAACTACCTTACCTGCTGAAATAGGGCATCTAAAAAATTTGACAATATTATGCTGTGATAATAATCAATTAACCACCTTGCCTACTGAGATAGGAAATCTAAAAAGTCTAAGTAATTTGGATTTTACTTGCAATAAATTGACTATTTTACCAAAAGAGATAAAATTGCTACAAAGTTTAATGTTTTTGAGTTGTGGCAATAATGAATTAATCACTTTGCCTACTGAAATAGGCAATCTAAAAAGTTTAACTGTGCTTGATTGTTATCAAAATCAATTAACGGCCTTACCTACCGAGATAGGACAGCTAAAAAATTTATCTCGTTTATCTTGTAGGGAAAATCAACTAACAACCTTGCCTACCGAAATAGGGGAATTGCAAAATCTAAGGTATTTGAATTGTCGAGATAATCCATTGAATGAAACTGAAATAGAACAAATAAGAAAGTTGTTGCCTAATCGTAAAATAGACTTTTAACTACCCTCAAACCCCATTCATTAAATAATCCACAAGATTTATTTCTGTAGGCAGTTCTAATTTTTTACGAAGGCGGTAGCGACTGATTTCCACTCCGCGAAGCGATATGCCCATAAGCGGCGCGATTTCTTTGCTACTCAAGTTCATGCGCAAGTATGCACATAGGCGAAGGTCATGCGGATTGAGGGCGGGACATTTCTTTTTCAAAATCGTCAAAAAGTCGCCATGCACGCTGTTGAAATGCAGGAAAAAAGTATTCGATTCCTCGTCCAATTTCTCCTCCTCTGCCAATACTTTGAGTATTTTTTTCAGTTCGGCATTGTCATCACCAATTTTAGCACTTTTCTGAAATTGCTGTAACTCCTTTTTCAGTTTCAGGATAAACTCTTTTTTCTGCACCAAATTCATCGTGGCATTGGCAAGTTCCGCATTTTTGTGCTTTATTTCTGTGTCCAATTTTTCATTGCTCAAATTTGCCAATTCAAGCTGATGTTGGTAGGCAAGTTGTCGTTGTTCCTCCTCAAATTTCTGTAAATCCGCCAAACGTTTTGCCTCTTGTTTCTTTTTTTGTCTGACAGCTTGATATTTCAAAATACCCAATAAAAATCCTACACCAAGCAACACATACAGCAAATAAGCCCAAATAGTTTGATACCAAGGCGGTCTAACCACAAAAGTAAACGTACAGACAAGCGACTCATGCGAGGGACTTTTTCGCGCTTTTACCTTGAAAGTATAAGTACCCGCAGGCAAGTTCGTATATTCCTTTTCGGTGTGGCTGTTCCAATGACTCCAATCTGCATCAAAACCCTCTAAACGATAGCTGTACTCAAGTTCGTACATTTGCCCATAGACAGAGGCACTATAGGAAAAAAGCAACGAATTGAGCTTGTGAGGAATAATAATACTTTTTTCCCCCCGATTTTTACCAAACACATAGCCTCCAAAAAGTACGCTGTCTATAGCTCCTGTAGTCCGCACTTCCGAAACATAGACCGAAAAAGGCAACATACTTTTCAAATATTTTTCATAGTCAAGGTGATAAAATCCGAGT
>JAAFJK010000500.1 GCA_013298105.1 Cytophagales bacterium | reverse complement strand
CTTGTATTCATAACGCCATTTTTTGAGTTCCTCGTGTGCTTTTTGGGCATTGCCAGAGAGCGCACTTGCCTGCAAATACCGCAAAAGGGTAGGCAAGACTTCGCGTGGCATCACACCAAAGGCATCGTTTTGCAAAAATCGCATACTATCTACAGTGGCTTGTTTCATAGAATCGAGCTTTTCATTGATACGCGCCCCTCTGTCATAGCGCACAAATCGCCAATGCAAATAATACGGATAGGTAGAATCTACGGGAAACTGATTTGCAGATGATACATAACCGCGTGGGGGATTTTTGACGTGCGGGTTTTGGTTTTGGGGAATATAGCCCTGCCAGTCGTGTTCGGGATTGGCACCATCTAAGATATATTTGCCTTGTCCCCGCCACTTAAGCGGAAACTTTCCGTTGGGTGTGATGGCAATATCATTGTGTACGTCTGCAAAAATAAAGTTTTGGGCAGGCGATACAAAAGTGGCTATTGCCTTGCGGTAGTCGTCATAATTTCGGGCGTGGTTCAGCTTGTAGAAAGTCATCATATCATTCGAAGCATCATGCGCTATCCAACGCAAAGAAGCTTCTATGGGTGTGCGGTGTAGGCGAGCCAAAACGGAATCTTTTGCCTCTGCCACTACAGGTCCATGGTGCGTGAATAAGATGTTTTCAGTTATCTCAGTACCATTTTTGATTTTGATAATTTCTTGGCGTACTGTGGTAGGTTTCCATTCTTTGTTGTGGAAATACATTTTTTTGGAGGCATCTTGGAACTTGATTTTGTACCAATCTTGTACGTCTGCATCTACATTCGTAACCCCCCACGCGATTTCTTGGTTGAAGCCAATCGTGATGCAAGGCGTACCCACGACAGATACACCATAGACATTCAGTCCAGGCGCGACAAGTTGCATTTCTATCCAAATAGAGGGCAGACGAAGCGAAAGATGCGGGTCGCTGGCAAGCATTGGCAAGTTGGTGGCTGATTTTGCCCCTGTGATAGCCCAGTTATTGCTGCCGTTGTTTTCATGTCCCCAGCTTTTTTCTTGTTCTTCGGGTAGGTTTTGGGAAGTGCGTCTGTCGCCTCTTTTTTCGCGCGGTGGGGTAGGCAAGGCAGAAATGTCTTTAGGAACTTTGGGAACAGCCACTTTTTTGAAATCAAATTTTGTGCCTTCGGGTATGATGGGACGCTGATAGCGCGAGCCATGCGGGAAAAGCTCGTTCATGGTATTGGCACCAAATTTTTCGAGCATGGCTGTCATGGGTATGTCGTCTGTCTTGAGAGCCAAATCTTGCGCCATGTATTTGAGGACAAGCGCTGTCTTGAAGCCTGACCATGCTTCGGGCGCGTAATCAAATATTTTATATTCTAAAGGATAATCTTTGGGCGAAAGTTGGTCTATGTAAGCGTTTACCCCTGCTGTAAAAGCATTTACGACATTTTTGCTGATAGAATCTTTTTGTATTTCTTTCCACGAATTTTCTGCCGCATAGCGCATACCCATGCGCCTTTGCATACGGTCGTAAGCTACTGTAGTCATTTCGCCCGAAAGTTTGCGGTCGCCCATGACTTCCGAGAGTCTGCCTGCCGCCGCAAATGTGATAAACTCCATTTGCCAAAGGCGCATTTTTGCCATCACAAAGCCCTGCATGAAGTACAAATCACGTTCATTGCTGGCAAAAATATGGGGTACAAGTCGTTCATCAAACATGACTTCGGCTTTGTCTTGCAGGGCAGGCAAGGTGGCTTTCCAGTTCCCGACAGGATTTTTCGGTTCTGCATTTGCCCAAAAGCCCCCAAAAGGATTCAGAAAACGCCCCAACGCGGGGATTTTATCTTCTGAAAGTGCCTTTAAACCACCCAGCAAAGGTACATCTGCCAAGCGAGTATTGAGCAAATAAAAAAGCAAAAGCGTACAAAGCAAACTACCAACAAAGCGCAAAAATTTCATGAATAAAGATGAGAGAAGTGCAAAACAAACGCTAAATATTTAATAATCAAGTATTTACAACTCAAAATCATAAATTAAAAATCGTAAATCTATTTAAGGTCTGTAAAATTAAAATATTTTTTAGAGTTTGCAAAACTAAATTTGGAATTTTCTATTTTTTTTATGTTATTTGCTACATGAAAAAAATCACTTTACTCCTCGTACTTTGTTTTTTGAGCTTCAATGCCTATGCCCAAAAAAGCATTACCAAAAATGTTTGTCGAGTTTGGGTGCCTGACAAAGAGGCTATGCTCAAAGAATATCTGGATACAGACGACTACGACCGTATGAAAAAGGATATGGCACAAGATAGAATTTTCTTGTACTTCAAAAAAGATGGCAAGCTATTTCTGGGAGAGCGCAAGCGTGCCACTGAATCTGCATGGCAATATAACGCAGACAAGAAAGAAATCTTCTCTGACAAAGCTGTCTTTAAAATTAAGGAACTCACAGACAAAAAATTTACGTTTGTATTAGAAAAAAAGGGCGAACGCGCCTTGTATTTTATACCTGCCTCAAAACAAGAAGAAAAAGAAATCAAAAAGATGTGTGATTCTATCCCCTCTGTACCACCGCCACCACCACCTTTTGAGGGAGAAAAAAAAGACTAACTTCGATTTTCGATTTGTAATTTGTTGCGCCTACTCACAAGGAACAAGTAAAAAATAACTTGAGAATATTTAGCCACGCTGTAAGCGTCTGTTATCGAGCTTTTACGCAGTTAGGCAATACCAACAGACGCTTACAGCGTGGCTTCGCGTGAGTGAAATTATCATGTTATTTTATTTTCATTCCCAAGAGTTATTTTTTTTATTTTTCACGTTGTCGGTATCATACCCACTTTCAAAGAATCAAAATCTGATTCATGTATTTTGTATTTTCTGCACTTATTTTACTGGGTTTGTCGGTGCTTTTTTATCTAAGCACAAAATCAAGTAAAAACCACGTATTTTTCTTGCCTGCCCTTACCTGCAAATTGCTGGGAGGACTTGCATATGGCTGACTGTATGTAGTGTATTATGGAGAAGTGGGCGATTCGCTGAACTATTTTCATGATGCAGGCAAGTTATTTGAGCTGGGTAGGCAAGATGCAGGAGCATATTGGAATGTAATCGTTTGGAACGAATATACGCCTATTTGGGACACAAAACTGATGCTTTGGCAAGAGCCTCGCGCCTTCTGGTTTGTAAAATTGATTAGTCTTTTGATGTGGATAGTCGGAAATAATTACTGGCTTTTGGCGTGTTATTTCTCTTTCCTTAGCTTTGTGGGCAGTTGGTATTTGGTAGAGGCTTTGAGTAAAACCTTTCCTACCACGCGCCTGTGGGCAGTGGGTTCGTTTTTGTTTTTTCCGTCTGTAGTTTTTTTTGGTTCAGGACTTACCAAAGAAAGTTTATCTATCGCACTTTTGGGTTGGGGAACGGCTCAAGCACTGAAAGTCAAAGACTTGCGAAGTTTTATATATTTTGGGTTGGTGGCAATAGTATGTGCTTGGGGGCTTGCACAGTTAAAGTTTTATTACTTGGCTTTTTGGGCAGGCGGTATCGGTACACACTTACTTGCCTACCAGATAGTACATAAAACCAACTTGCCTGCGTGGGGTTATGTAGTTGTATTTGTAGGTGTTTGTGTGCTGGGCGTTTTTTTGAGTTCGTTTGTTTTTGATTTTGATACGTTGGTTTTGATGACAGTGCTGAATCACAATACCACTTATGTAAGCTCACAACCCCAAGACCTCATACACTACAGCATACATGGTGGGCAGGGCTATATTTCGCTGAATG
This sequence comes from Cytophagales bacterium, assembly GCA_013298105.1. GTDB lineage: Bacteria > Bacteroidota > Bacteroidia > Cytophagales > Microscillaceae > RDXI01. The sequence goes on along the minus strand of JAAFJK010000500.1, from coordinate 524 downwards.
CTTCATGGATAAGCCTATTTTACAATGCACCCATAGCACTCGAAGCGGGGCTTTTTCGCCCTTATGTATGGGAGGCAAGTGATAAATTGAAGTTTTTGATGAGCCTTGAGAACTTGGGCGTATTGGGTTTGGCTATTTGTGCGGTAGTTTTGATTTTTTGGAAAGGGTTGCCCAAACTGTCCAAAGAGGAGGTATTATTTTCTTGTGCTGTTTTGATGTATGTGGTGGGGCTTTTGATTATCGTTGCCCTTGCCTCCCCGAATATGGGCGCACTCGTCCGCTATAAAGTAGTAACTACAGGCTGGGTGGTATATGGGTTGGGGTGTATGATTAAGGCAAGTGTTAGCAAAATCGTTTTGAGTAAATAGAAGCACTTTTTTTCTTCCTGTATTTTTCTAAGTGAAGCATCTCGTTGTTAATCAATAATTTATGAGCGAAAATGACAAAATTATATTAGGAATGAAAATAAAATAACATGATAATTTCACTCACGCGAAGCCACGCTGTAAGCGTCTGTTGGTATT
>JAAFJK010000333.1 GCA_013298105.1 Cytophagales bacterium | reverse complement strand
AGGCTATTTTGCCCAAAATGGACGAACTGGCACAGATTTCAGGAGATTTCTTTTTGATTTATTTGCCCAAAGACATAGTATCGGGTGATTTTTATTGGCATACGGTTCTTGACAATAAGCACGTGGTGGCTGTGGTGGATTGTACAGGGCATGGCGTGCCAGGCGCGTTCATGAGTATGATTGGCAATACGCTTTTGAACGAAATCGTAGGCAAGAAACAAATCACAGAACCCGCCAAAATACTCGAAAAACTACACGCAGGTGTGCGCTATTCACTGAATCAAGAAAAAAACAGCAACCATGACGGCATGGATATGAGCCTTTGTACGTTAGAAAAAACAGGAAGTGAAATCCAAATCGTCTATGCAGGGGCAAAAAACGCGCTGTACTATGTGCAGGCAGGCAAGTTGGGGATACTTGAACCCGATAGACGCTCTATAGGAGGAGAAACCAATAAAGTCCCTTTTACCAATAAATCTTTGACACTCCAAACAGGCGATTCGCTTTATCTCACTACTGATGGATTCATAGACCAAGCAGGCGGGAACCTGAGAAGCTCGTTTACAAGGTCGCGCCTCTTGCATCTCATACAAACACACCACGCAGATAAGATGGAGAATCAAAAAAATACTTTCCTCCAAGCACTCCAAGCACATCAAGGCAATACTTTGCAACGCGATGACATCACTGTAATAGGTTTTAGACTATAGACATGAACAAAGAAATATACCTCATACGCCATACCACACCCGATGTAGAAAAAGGGACTTGCTATGGACAAACAGACTTGGCGTTGGCTGAGTCGTTTCAAACTGAACTTGCAGAAGTACAAGCAACCTTGCCTGCCCTGCACGACTTACCCATCTATACCAGTCCTTTGCAAAGGTGCAGACTACTCGCTGAAGCCCTTGCCTACCCGCTCGGACTTGCGCTCACGCAAGACACACGCCTGATGGAAATGCACTTTGGCGCGTGGGAAATGCAAAAATGGGCAGACATTCCCCCCGAAATTTTGCAAAACTGGATGAAAGATTTTGTAGAAACGCCTGCACCCGAAGGCGAATCGCACAGACTCGTGCATCAGCGCGTAGTAAGTTTTTGGGAAGAATTAACTGCCTTGCCTGCCCAGACTATGCTTGTGGTTACGCATTATGGGGTAATACAAAGCCTTTTGGCGCACCTGCTACACATTCCGCTCGATAAACTTTTCAAAATTGATATGGGTTTTGGGGCAGTCGTGCGGGTTACGTGGGGGGCAGAGGATTATTGTAAAATAAAATTTTTGAGATGATAGTTTTAAAAAATCGTATTTTTTAGAATTATTAAAAAAATATAAAAGTTTAATAATCAATTATTTAGTTGTAAATAATTCGTTTATAAAAGTATAGTTCAAAAAAAATTATACAAAACCATAACAAAATATGACTTTTTTAATTTATTATAGCAGTCAAAATAAAACAACTACACTCGTATTGTATGCAAAGCTCTGAAAAGCACCCCTTGATGAAACCGCTCATTGATTTTTTTTATAAGTGGGAAAAAGAAACTCCCAACAGTGTCTATTTGCGCCAACCTACAGGCGAAAGTTGGACTGAATATACGTGGGGCGAAGTGGGTAGCCAAGTGCGCAGAATGGTAACAGTCCTGAAAGACATGAACTTGCCTCCCCAAAGCAACATAGGACTTGTATCAAAGAATTGCGCCCATTGGATTATGGCTGACCTTGCTATCATGATGGCAGGTCATGTGTCTGTGCCTTTTTATCCTACACTTACAGATGAAAAAATCAAAGAAGTGCTTGACCACAGTGGTTGCAAGGTACTATTCGTAGGCAAGCTCGATAGCTGGGAAACCATGAAGGGCGGCATAGGCAGTCATATTCGCAGTATTGCGTTCCCTTACAGCCCTTCTGAAGAAGCGGGCTATGAAAAATGGAATGACCTCATAGCTGCCAAAAAGCCTTACAAAGACAGCCCAAGTCCCCAATTAGAAGATTTATTCACTATCATTTATACTTCGGGTACTACAGGCACACCCAAAGGCGTGATGCACACCTACTTTACGATGGCAAGCTCGGTGCGCTATGCCATTCCTGTTTTGAAAATAAGTTCAGTAACTGATAGGTTCTTTTCTTACCTGCCCCTCTGCCACATAGCGGAGCGGGCTATAGTAGAAATAGCCAGCCTTGTGTCGGGCGGCTCTATCTCTTTTGTAGAAAGTTTGGAAACGTTTGGCAAAAACCTTGCCTCCGTACAGCCTACACATTTTCTTGCAGTACCACGCATCTGGACAAAGTTCCAGCAACAAATTTTGCTAAAAATGCCTCAAAAGAAGCTCAATCTTATGTTGAGTCTTCCTATCATATCGGGCATCGTCAAAAAGAAAATCAAAAAAGCACTTGGGCTTACCCAAGCAAAACTCATGCTCACAGGTGCCGCCCCGATGCCTCCTTCGCTGCTGAAGTGGTTTCATAAACTTGGAATCAAGATTCAAGAGGCATACGGTATGACTGAAAATGGGGGCGCGTGTACGCTCATGCGCGACAATAATGTCCAAATTGGTACTGTAGGACAGCCCTATCCTGGTTGTGAAATTCGGATATTACCCGAAACAAGCGAAATAGTAATGAAAGCCGACTGGAATATGACAGGGTACTACAAAGACAGCGAAAAAACGGCTGAAACTATCCAAAATGGTTGGCTACATACAGGCGATATGGGCGAGTACAAAAATGACTTCCTCCGCATTACAGGGCGTGTAAAAGACCAATTCAAGACTTCTAAAGGCGAATTTATCATACCTTCCCCTATAGAATCTTCTTTTGCCGACAACGAAAATATAGAACAAGTCTGTGTACTTGGGCGCAATTTGGCGCAACCTGTAGCCCTTGTGGTTCTTTCTGAAGTAGGCAGGCTCAAAACCCAAAGCCACAAACAAGATGTCCACGACAATATCAGCCAGATGCTCAAAAATATCAACAAAGACTTGCAAAGTTTTGAGAAGCTCCAGCAAGTAATCGTCTGCAAAGAGCCTTGGACAGTAGAAAATAACGTCCTCACGCCTACTCAAAAAATCAAACGCAATATCTTAGAAGAAAATTTTGGGAGTCGTCTTGAGAAATGGTTTGAGCAAAATGATAAAGTCCTTTGGGAATAAACGTTGTTTTCCTGACAATTTTTGTGAAATCCACACATTTCAAATTACATCTTGTATGTAAAATACTGATTATCAAATCTATAAGGTTTTTAAAATCTTATAGATTTACTACTTATAAAAAAATCGTCAGACAACCTAAAATTTGAACGCAATCCTTTTGTGGTTGTCCATCACTCTGTGTATTGACAACCATAAAAATAGGACAAAATACACCCATGAATCCTCTCGCCTCTTACATAGAACACACTTGCCTCTTGCCTACCCTCACAGGTGCAGACATCGAAAAGCTGACAGAAGAAGCCCTTGCCTACCAATTCGCGGGGGTTTGTGTACCTCCTTTTTGGATTCGAAAAGCTAAACGCGATTTGAATGGCGCACCTATAGCGGCGGTTACTGTGATAGGCTTTCCGTTGGGCTATCAACGTACTGAAACAAAATTGCATGAAATTAAACTTGCATTGCAAGATGGGGCAGACGAGCTGGATTTGGTTATCAATGTTTCGGCTATCAAACACAATGCTTTTGAATGGATAAAGCCTGAAATTTTACGGTGCGCAGAACTTATACACGCCCAAGAAAAAATATTGAAAGTAATCCTTGAAACTGCTTATCTTACAGACGAAGAAATTACGCGCACTTGCAAAGTGTGTGCAGATGCGGGAGCTGATTATGTCAAAACTTCTACAGGATTTGCACCTACAGGCGCGACAGTAGCCCATGTACGCCTCATGCGTGCCTCTGTACCTGATACGGTAGGCATCAAGGCATCTGGAGGCATACGCACGCTGGAGCAGGCAAGGGCTATGATAGAGGCAGGCGCAGACCGCATAGGTACTTCTGCGGGAGTAAGTCTTATGGAAAGTTGGCATAAGGTTTAATGCGTGGTTTCGGTCTTTTTTTTGCACTTTTGACACATATTTAGATGCTTTTTCGAACCGCCTATAGTCCGCCATTCGGACTTTTCAATGGACATTTAGAAACTATTTATCCTGCACTTTTTCGCAAAGTACGAGGTGTAAACTATACATATACCTACATTGATACAGTCGATGACGACTTTCTTGAGTTGGCGTGGGAGCGGTCGGCAGGCAAGGCAGATACGCTCGCCATCATATCACATGGCTTAGAAGGCAATGTGGAGCGTACCTACGTCAAAGGTATGGTAAAGCGTTTTGTGGCGGGTGGCTGGCACGCGCTGGCTTGGAACTATCGTGGGTGTGGTACACGCATGAATCGTTTGCCACGTTTTTATCATAGTGGTGCTACAGATGACCTACACACCGTCATAGCACACGCACTTTCGTTGCAGATATATCAAAAAATCGTCTTGGTGGGTTTTAGTTTGGGAGGCAATCTTACGCTGAAATACTTAGGCGAGCAGGCAGGCAAGCTCAGTACGCATTTGAAAGGTGCTGTTGTGTTTTCGGCACCTGTCCATTTATCGTCTTGCTCTACTAAACTTTGTGCCACTTCAAATTGGGTGTATTCCGAAAAATTCAAGCAAACTTTGCGCAAAAAAGTCCGCACAAAAGCCAAACTGATGCCTCAACACATCAATCCCACATGGCTCAACAAAGTGCGTACCCTAAAAGATTTTGATACCTACTATACCGCCCCTTTGCATGGCTTTGCGAGTGCAGAAGATTATTATGAAAAATGCAGTAGCCTCTACAGCTTGCCTGCCATTGACTTGCCTGCCCTCTTAGTCAATGCCGAAAATGACCCGCTACTTGCGCCCCCATGTTTTCCGATAGAGATAGCCGAGAAACACCCATTTTTTCATCTTGAGATTACAGACAAAGGTGGTCATTGTGGTTTTTCGAGAGCGCAAGATGGTTTTTATTGGTCTGAAAACAAGGCTTTTCAGTGGGCTACGGAGATTTGAACAAGTTTTTTTAGGTTGCCAACCAAAAAAATGTTTCTTTATGCACGCTTGTCAAGGTCTTTGACCATTGACAACGTGCCAAAAAATTATACTGAAAAACTTTCTCCACACCCGCAAGTGCGCGAAGCGTTCGGATTCACGAATTGAAAGCCTTTGCCATTCAATCCATCAGTGAAGTCAAGCACTGTGCCAAGCAAATAGAGAAGGCTTTTTTTATCTACCAATATTTTTACGCCTTTGTCCTCAAAAACTTCGTCTGAGGGTTGCAAAGAGCCATCAAAAACGAGGTCATACATCAGCCCAGAGCAACCTCCTCCTTTTACAGCTACGCGGATATGATGGTTTTCAGAAAGTCCGTCTGTGGTGCGTAATTCGTTGATTTTTTCTTTTGCTTTATCTGTTACAGAAATCATATAAAAAGCCTTTGGTTAAATGTACCTGTTATTGGTTTTAGAACCAGATACTGTGGTTAAAAGTTCCCACAAGGATATATAAATTAGCAAAAAAAGTAGGGTACAGTAGTCAAAATTCTTCAGCTTGTTCTTTCCATGTTTTCATATTTCAAATCGTTTTTCACAAAGCAAAGGTAAGGATTTATTTTTGGATTTCCTACTCCAACTCCTTCAAATCCACAGGCTTACCTTTGAAATGATTGTAAGTAGCTTGGAAAGATAAGAAAGCTGACAAATATAACAAAAAATGAAAGAAAAAGAAAAGCGTTATGATGAATACTGGAGTAAAAGAGGCAGGAATAGAAATTAATGACCACCACAAGTAACGTACTCGCCATTTATCAACTGGCTTATCTTCAAAAGTAGCTAAATATCTATGAAATGAATTGCTCAAAAGAAGTTGATAAAAACCTAATGGTATCAATAAACCTCCCAAATCTGTATTACTGTAGAATGTAACATTCCACACAAATACAATGTGCAAAACTACAATTAGAGCCTGAATAAGACTATCTAAAACAAGAAAGATGCTTTTCATAAACATAAAATTTGGTTTACACTATTCTTCTAAGTACATTGTTCGTTCAAGTCTTCAGACTTGAACGCAAAGGCATTGCGGTTTACAACCGCTACGCCAAAGGCGAGCCAAACAGCATAAACGGCAGGCAAGGTCTTTTATATTTGTTACTTTACTTGTTCCAAAAGTTCAGATTTAGGAAAGCCAACTTTAGCCAATGTTTCTTTGGCTTTTTTTACTTTTTCAGCTATGAAGGCAGGCAAGTCTTCTGTTTGTTGCACAGTAATATCAGTCTGAATAGGGTGTTTTTGGCAAAATTCTTCAGCTTGTTCTTTGAATGTTTTCATAGGTTTACCTATTTTGTTCTATTCTTACTTTAAATTCCTTAAGATAGATTTCTTAAGATTATCAAGTAACTGTTCGTTTGAAGCACCTGCTTTAATGTGCTTTGAGTATTCTTCGTAAGTCAAAATACTTGACTGAACAAGTTTATTATCTTCAAAAAGATAAACATTCCAGAGCTTATTTTGCTCATCTTCACTCATTTTTATTTCGTAATTCTCCATATTTTTGGTGCTGTTAAACATAAATACAAAAAATACCAATGATAAGTTCCGCACTACTCCAACTCCCTCAAATCCACAGGCACAACGCTTGAGATGTTACCTATTTTCTTCAAAATGCAAGGCAAAAGTATCTAATTCTAATGCACAAAGATTGCCTAAACCTACTGTTTCTTGATAAAAACAGCCATTGTCTATGCCAATAATGCGTTTTGAATTTTGTGCAGAGTTTTCAATATCTTGCCTGTATTGTACGAAATGTCCATGTATAACATATTTTTCTCCTTTGTACTTTTCTGCTGATATGTTTCTGGTAGGAAAGTACATACCACGATAATCAGTAAAAGGGTTTTCCGCGCCAAAATTAAAACCTGCGTGTGAAAGCAAAAAGTTATCTGATTCCAAATAGTAGGGCATTTTTTGAATGAACTCTAAATAAGCCTCCAAATCTCCATGCAAAAGGTCTTGGCTGTTGTATTTTTGGGTATATGTTTGTAAAAAATCTTTACCGCATTGGCAGGCAGTCAAAAACGATTTTTCATGATTACCTAACGTAACAAATACCTGATAATCATTACTTTGTAGGTTTATGATGGTTTCTAAAACTTGCCTACTTTGCTTGCCTCTGTCTATACAATCGCCCAAAATAAACAGTTGGTCTTGTTTCGATAATTGTATTTTATCAAGAAGTCTTGCAAAAACATTATAACAACCATGTATATCACTCATGGCAAAACGCCTTCCTGCATTATTTTTTTCAATGAACATTTTTGAATGTTTTTGGTTTAAAATCTACTCCAACTCCCTCAAATCCACAGGCACGACACTTGAAATGCCTTGTTGAATCATGGTAACGCCATACATGATGTCTGTACTTGTCATAGTGCGTTTGTTGTGCGTAACAATGATAAACTGCGAATCCTTCGAAAATTCGCGGATAATGTTGTTGAATTTTTCTGTATTTGCATCATCTAAAGGCGCATCTACTTCATCAAAAATACAGAAAGGAGCAGGCTTGCGCAAATAAAGTGCGAACAGCAGGGAAGTGGCAGTGAGCGTTTTCTCACCTCCCGAAAGTTGGTCTATAGTCAAAGGTCGCTTGCCTTTGGGACGCGCTGTAATTTCTATTTTTGACTCAAGCGGATTGTCGGGTTCAGTCAAAACAAGGTCTGCCGTATCTTCTGCCGTAAAAAGAGAACGAAATACTTTGATAAAATTAGTACGGATTTCTTCAAAAGCAGTCATAAAGGCAGTCCGCGCAAAATCTTCCATTTCCTGTAGCGTTTGGCGCAATTTCGTTTCCGATTCTACCAAGTCTTTGCGCTGATTATCAATGAATTGATAACGCTCTGAAGCCTCTTGATATTCCTGCAATGCCATTTGATTGACTGCCCCAAGCCTGTCTATTTTTTGGCGCAAATCGTCTGTTTGGCTTCGGAGTTCTTCGAGAGAGAGAGAAGTTACAGAGGCACTCAACCCCAAAGGCGAATCTGCCAAATCGTCCAAACCTTTTGTTTCATCTTTGAGGTGTCCCCAACTTTCCAAAAGTTCTAAATCCGTTTTAGAAAAATCAATTGGTTTGCTTGTGCCTTTGATTTCAGCCCCACCCCAAACCCCTCCCCATTGAGGGAGGGACTTTTCGTTTTCGGCATCTGTTCCCCCTTCGGGGGTTAGGGGGCTTTGTAGGGGGCTGAATAACACAAATGGCTGTGGCGTAACGATTGGTGGAGCATTAAAACCCGCATAACGCCAACGTGAATGGCGTTTTTCGCGTGTGAGGTCTGCAATGCTGATATGAAATTCCACGCTCAAACGCTCTCGCACACCCGCAAGCGTGATGTCAATTTCGTGCATTTTTTGGCGCAAAGTCTGCAAAAGTTGGTCTTGCATTTCTTTCTTGCGCTGAAGTTCGCGCAATAGCTTTTCCACCTCGCCTATATGTCCACGAGTAGCATAATAATTTTGTTGCGCATTGTTTACAGTCGCTTCCCAATCAGGCAATTCACTTTGCAATTTCGCAATTTGCTCATCAAAATTTGCTTCACTGTCCAAACCTTGCTCAAGCTCGCCTTCGATTTGGCGCAATTCCAATTCTTGCCTGTCCAAACGCTGTTTGATAGTATCTAAATTTTGCTCTTGATGCCTCAAATTTTGTTGAGAAGACTTGAATTGATTTTTTTGTTCTATCAACCGCAAATTTTTGTAATTAAATTCTGTAGCCAATGTACGCTGTTTGTCGGTTTCGGAGGCAAGATTTTCCCTTAGTCCCTCCACCTGTTCGAGTAAATCCCTTTCCTGCTCTTCCGCACTCGAAAGCTCGGGTTTTAGATTTTCCAATGCTTCTCTAAGTTCCGCCATGCGTTCTTGCACCTCGATTTGCCTATCTTGGGCAAGTTGCAAATTGCGGTTTATTTGTTCGCGTTTGCCCTGTAGCGAGGCTTGTTCGCGTTGCATTTGTTGCAATTTGCTTTCCAAACCCTTGATAGCTTCGCGGAAAGATTGATTTTTGACAAGCGTTTGCTTGTTTGCTTCTTTGAATTGCAAATCGCCTTTTTCTGCTTCAAGGCGTTGTTTTAGTTCGTTTATCTCGCCTGAAAGTTGCTCTAAATTCTGCACACGCCCCAAACGCTTTCCTTCAAAAGCTCCTACAGAACCACCTGTAACGGCATATTGTCTGCGCAACACCTGCCCATTCAACGCCACATAACTTGCCTGCGGGTCGCGGTGGGTAGGCAAGGTTTCAGGATTTTCCACCAAGTACACCTCATGCAAAAGCGTCTGCACCAATGCCTCGTGTTCAGGCGCGGCACTCACTACCTCGTGGGCAGGCAAGGGCGCAAACCCTCCTGCACCGCGATTTGAGGACGATAAACTCCCCAAATTTCCCAAACCACCAAAAGGCGAGTTGCTAACCTTTCCACCCTTCAACCCCTCTACCTTTCCACCCAAATATTCCAACACAAAAAAATTCGCTTTTCCTTTTTTCGCATTATCGAGCAGTTGAATTGCCTGAAAAGCCTCTTGCAACGTATTCACAACATAATAATTCAGGTAAGGCTCAAGAAAAGCCTCCACACCCACGCGATATTTCTCCTCACAACTGATAATATCCGATAGCAATGGAAATTGTTTGCCCCAAGCCGTTTCCTTTTGCAAAAACTTCAGCGCGTCAGGAAAGCCCTCCATATTCTCGATGAGCGACTTCGTAAGGTTGTATTCGTTTTGTTTGCGGTCCAGCGTGCGGTGCGTTTCAGCCACTTGCCTACGCAACGCCTCGACTTCCTGCTCAAGTTCTACAGTTTCGGTTTGTTTGCGATTTTCTTTGTTTTGCGCATCTTGCAAGTCTTGTTTTATGAACTCGATCTGCTCCTCAATCTCACGCAAATTTTTATCAAAACCCTGCGAATCAGTCTGTTGAAAATCGTTTTGGGTACTTAATTTCTCAAGTTCCTGCTTGGCAGAATTAAGTTGGGTTTGTTTGATTTCAAAATTCTTTCTTGCCTCAAAAAGCCTGTTTTTCGTTTGCTGATAACGGTTTTCAAGGCTTTGGATTTGCTGTTTAAGCTCGCCTACGCGGGCATCTTGTGCTTGTACTTCAGATTGTGCAGTTTTTACCTCGCCTTCTGCCGAGTCAATTCTTGCCTGCTCCTTATCTAACTGCACGTTAGAGTTTTCCATAGCCTTTTTGACCACTAATTGTTGTGAAAGGTCTTGTTTAATCTGCTCATGCAGTTGCTCGTTTCGTTGCTGTAGGAAAGTCAGGCGTTCAGCTTTGACTTTCTTTTCGTTTTGCAGGCGGTTAAGTTCGGTTTTATGTTCAGAAAGGCTGTTTTTTTTGTTGTTTAGGTCTTGTTCTTGCATCTCAAGGCGAGCTTTGTCTGCCTCAAGGTTTTGCTCTTGTGTGTCTAATTCTTGTGCTATTTGTAGGCGAGTTTCGGTTTCTGCCTTTATTTTTCCCTCCAATTCTTTTTGGGAAGTGGTTTGCGATTGCCAAACAAGTTTGGCGTACAGCGTGCCTGTAGTTTTGTATTCGTCTTTGAGTTTAAAATATCGTTCAGCTTGTTTTGCTTGTTTTTCGAGGTTTTTGATGTTTTTTTCCATCTCAAAAAGCAAATCGCCTACCCTCGAAAGGTCTGTTTCCACGACTTCCAAACGCGCTAAAGTTTCCTTTTTGCGGCTTTTGAATTTCGAAACGCCTGCCGCTTTTTCAAACAATTCGCGCCTTGAATTTTCCTTGTCATTCAAAATTTCGTCCACCATTTTTAGTTCAATGATAGCATAACTATCTGAACCAATCCCTGTATCGAGGAAAAGGTTGTTAATATCTTTGAGCCTACAGCGCACATCATTCAGCAAATATTCGCTCTCCCCTGAACGATAATAACGCCTTGTGATTGTTACGGTAGCGTATTCGGCAGGCAAGATATTTTTGTTGTTATCGAAGGTAAGGGTAACTTGCGCGACTTGGGCGGGATTGCGTTTGTCTGTACCATTGAAAATGACGTTTTCCATCTTATCGGAGCGCAACGATTTGGAGCGTTGCTCGCCCAACACCCAACGAATGGCATCTACTACATTGGATTTTCCACAGCCATTCGGACCCACAATGCCCGTAACGCCCTCACCAAAATTGATGACTGCGTGTTCTGCAAAACTTTTAAAGCCCTTGATTTCTAAGCGTTTGAGTAACATTTTTTCGATTTACGATTTTTGAAGTACGATTTGCGCGTGTATTTCGCAAACGCACAGGCAAGAAATGAGGGGCAAAGATAGGGAAATTTTTGGAGATTTGGGGCTATTTAGCTAACTTTGTGATGCTATGAAACAAACCTTCACTTTGCTTGCCTGCCTATTAATGAGCAATATTTTATCTGCGCAAATTGATGCAAATGAGCTATTGCTACATTTGAGAAACCGCTATTACGTAATTTTGAGGAGTGATACGGCTTTTGTTCAGAAGACAAAGCAACCTTACCTATATACACTCACAAGAAATACAAACAATGGTTTTGTTGGTGCAAAGTATAAACTTATCCAAGAAAATAATGCTTGGTTTTTAGCCCGAAAAAGAAAGAAAAAAGAGCATAAAATGCGCTTAGACACTGCAAAAAACGTTATAGAAGCCTATCACAAACTGAATGAGGCTTATTACGTTGCTCAACATTTGAAAATGCGCAGCGATATAGACAAAGCATATCCGTTAAATTACCAATACTACCATGAACCATATCAGGCTTGGAAAGACTTGTCCTATAAAACCATGCATCACTTGAAGTTTAGAAGCCTTATAGACAATGATATAAACCAAACGAAACATAAAATTGTTCAGAGGCTCGAAACATACGAAGGCATCAAAGAATTTATAACAAAAAATGCCAAAACAGCCTCTTATGAAACTTTAAGAGATACTTTATCAAAACTATCTATAGCAGAAGGAAATCAACAAGATAACGAAAAATGGCGTTATTATCTAAAAGCTGTACATGAGATAGCTGAACAAAAACCTGAGTTTTTTTTCAAACTTGCGGAAGATTTGCCTGATAATCAAGACGATATTTTCTTCTCTGTTAGATTTCAAGAAAGAAAAATTTTGGCAAAATTAAAGTCAGCTACAGGGCAGGAAAGCATCAAAAAAAAATTTTTCAAAGAAAAGCGAAGTGAGAAAATAGCCAACATTAAAGAGGTATCTTTGGGGATAATTAGTAGTATTCTTGAAGGCATTGGCAGAGGCGCAGTAATGGGCGCATTCCGTTGTAGATAGCAATCAAGTGTACACTCCTATATTTACATCTTCAGACTTCATTTTGTGGTTTGTATCCCTCTGAGCCACACCAAATTTTTTTTGAGGGTCAAAGATAGGGAAAAAGCGTATATTTTTGCGAATAGTGTTGTAAATACAAAAATACCTCTATATTTGCGTGAAATTTTCACGTAAGTATGTTAGTACGCTTCGCTCTTAAAAACTTTTTGTCTTTTGGTAAGCAAAAAGAGTTTCATTTCCTGCCTAATACACGCCTCAAAACCCTGCAAGACCACTTGTATCATTTTGAAGGCGTTGATTTACTGAAACTTACAGCTCTCTATGGAGCGAATGGGGCAGGCAAGTCTAATCTTGTGCATGGACTTGAATTATTGCAAGAATTGGTAATAAATGGAGAAATTCCTCAAAAACTGAAAAATGGGCAATTTAAGTTTCAACAAGACAAAACAAACACACCACAAGTTTTAGCCATAGAATTTATACAACAATCTACCGCTTTTTACTATGCTATAGAGCTAAAAAACGGCATTATCATTACTGAAGAACTGTATCAGTCAGGCTTGGGCAAAAAAGAAGATATTTTAATTTTTGAACGAAAAACAAATACCTCAAATAAAACTTCTTTGTTATTCTCGAAAGACTTTGAAAAAAGCAAAAAAAACCAAATGCTTAAGGAAATTTTGCTTCAAGAGTTCATAAAATCTGAAAAGCCTATCCTAAAACTATTAGCAAATAGAGATAGTAAAGAACTTCAAATAGTTAAAAAAGCACTTGATTGGTTTGAAAACACTTTACAAATCATCACGCCCTCATCAAGAATTGGTTATCTACCGCATTGGTTAGATAACGATAAGAAGTTTAGAAAGTACTTTAAAGACTTGGTTTGTACTTTTCATGTAGGGATAAGAGATATAGTCATAGAAAAAGAAAAGATAGAAACATTCTTTGGGAGTGATGATAAAGAAGACTTAGATGTTGTTTTAAGAGATTTAGAAAGCTCAAAACATAATGTTTTGCCCTTAGAACGTGGGATAAATATCGTGAAAGAGAAGGCAGAAGTATTGGTAAAAACCCTTCATTTTAAGCACGAAAACGCACAAGGTAGTGAAGCTCTTTTTAACTTACAAGAAGAGTCTGATGGCACAGTGCGATTATTGGATTTTATACCTGCCTTTAGAGAACTGATTTTAGAACAAAAAGTATATATTATTGATGAAATAGAAAGAAGTTTACACCCACTCCTTATCAAGGAATTGGTAAGTAAGTTTTCGCTTGACAATAATACTAAAGGGCAACTACTTTTTACTACTCACGAGTCCAACCTTTTAGACCAAGAAATATTTAGGCAAGACGAAATTTGGTTTGCTGAAAAAGACGAAACGGGTAACACAGACATATATTCACTCAATACCTTTAAAGGTGAGCATAAAACAATAGACATTCAAAAAGGCTACTTAAGTGGACGCTATCGTGCTATTCCATTTTTAGGTAATTTACAGGACTTAAACTGGCACAATGATGATACTGAAGAATAGACGCTATGTCCCCGAAGAACCCACTGAAGATGCTAAGAAAATCTATATTTTTTGCGAGGGCGCAAAAAGAGAAAAAGACTATTTCAAACAGTTCAAAGGGCGTGATTCACGCATTGACCTTATCGTATATGATTTGAAAGATACAGAAGATAATTCTGCATCAGGATTGGTGTCCATAGCCAACGAAAGCCTCGATAAATACCAAAAATTAGCTATTGATGAGGTTTGGATTGTGCTTGATACTGATACACACGGCAACCCGCATAGGATTGAAAAGCTCAAAGAAATGAGAAAGCAATGTCAAGCTGAAGGTTGGCAAGTAGCACAAAGTAATCCTTGCTTTGAAGTATGGTTGTATTATCATTTTCATGCAGACAGACCAAAATTAGAAGAAATGAATATTCCAACGGCTTGGAAAGAACTTCTAAACAATTCAATCAAGGGAGGATTTAGTGCAAAACGACACTTTGTTTTGGTAAAAACAGCTATAGAAAATGCGCAAAATGTTTTTCAACTTGATGAAAATGGCTTCCCTGAACTTGCGACAACTGAGGTACAACAATTAGCCCAAAACATTTTAGCAATAGGCAAGATGCAAGAAAAAATAGACAAATTGTTTCAAGATATGCAAGAATAACTTTATAAGTTTCCAAAGCTAATCTAAGAATTAGTGGAAATCAGCTAAATTTCACGTAACAGTCGCCTTGCCTACCCACAGGCGAGGCGTTTTTTTTTGCTTTGGTGGAAAAAGTTTGGAGATTTGGGGCTATTTAGCTAACTTTGTCATGCTATGAAACAAATCTTCGCTTTACTTGCCTGCCTATTGATAAGCAATATCTTATCAGCCCAAACCAATCCAAATGAGGTATTTCTCCACTCAAAAGACCACCACTATACGATTTTGAGGGATGATACCACTTTTGTTTATATCATGCAGATGCGTTATGATAGGCGCGAAAGTGCTATGAAACCTTACCTACATCACATTGACACAATTTTAAGAAATAAAGGTAATAATTTTACGGGTGTAAACTGTAGGCTTATCCAAGAAAATAATGCTTGGTTTTTATTCCAAAAACGTAAGAGAAAAGAGCGTAAAACGCGCTTAGATACTGCACAAAACGTTACAGAAGTTTATTACAAACTGAATGAGGCTTATTATATTGCTCAATACCTCAAAATGAGTAGTGAAATAGATAAAACATATCCACTGAGTCAGCCCAATCACTATGAGGCGTATGAATCTTGGAATAATTTACCCTATAAAATCAAACACTACTTGATGTTTCAAAACCTTGCAAACAATAAAATAGATGCAGTAAAACACGCTATCATGCAAAGACTTGAAAAATACGAAAGCGTCAAAAAATTCATAGCACAAAATGCCAAAACAGCCTCTTACGAAGTTTTGAGAGATACTTTATCAAAGCTATCCACAGGAAAGGGCAGGCAACAAGATATTGAAAAATGGCGTTATTATTTGCGAGCAGTACATGAGATTGCTGAACAAAAACCTGAGTTTTTCTTCAAACTTGCCGAAGATTTGCCTGATAATCAACATGATATTTTTTTTTCAATAGACCACACTGAAAAAGAACTTTTGGCAAAGTTAAAATCAGTCGTTGGGCAGGAAAGTATCAAAAAAAAGTTTATCAAAGAAAAACGAAGTGAAAAAAGATTTGCGATTATTGGCGTAACTTCGTATGTGGTAATGACAGTATTATTTTATGGTGCGTTGCTTGTTTGGATATTTTAGTTTTTTGCCGTTGTGGGTGTTTAGAAAAATTGGGTTGTCTGACAATTTTTGTGGAGAGAAAAAAAGCGTACCTTGTCATCCTGAGCGAAGCGAAGGAACTCGTTGTTAATCAACAATTTGTGAGCAAAAAACGAGATTGTTCGCTTCGCTCACAATGACAAACTCGGCACTTCCACAAAAATTGTCAGACAACCTGCTTTTCTAAAAAGAAAAAAACTTGCCTACCCATCTGGGCAGGCAAGGTGTTGAGTTTTAGGCTTTTTCTGATTTTGCAATGTGTTTGAAAGTGAGTGATTCGCCTTCCCCACTATAATCCACCGCTATCGTATCGCCTTCTACCATTTCGCCACGCAGGATTTCTTCTGCTATAGGGTCTTCTAAGTATTTTTGGATAGCGCGGTGCAAAGGTCTTGCGCCATATTGAGGGTCATAACCTTTATCGCTGAGGAAGTCTTTAGCTTTTTCGCTCAAATCTACCTTGTAACCCAATACAAAAATGCGCTCAAATACTTTTTTCAACACAAGGTCAATGATTTGGTGCAAATGTTCGCGCTGTAGCGAATTAAACACTATCACATCATCAAGGCGGTTCAAAAATTCAGGCGAGAAGGCTTTTTTCAAAGCACTTTTGATGGTTGCTTGCATTTCTTCGTCTTGATTTTCCATCTTCGACTTAGTCGCAAAACCCACGCCCATACCAAAATCTTTCAAATCACGCACCCCAATATTTGAGGTCATGATGATGATTGTGTTTTTGAAATCTACGCGCCTGCCGAGTCCATCTGTCAAAATGCCATCATCAAGCACTTGCAACAAAATGTTGAATACATCAGGGTGCGCTTTTTCAATCTCATCAAGCAAGATTACGCTGTAAGGCTTGCGGCGGATTTTTTCGGTAAGTTGTCCCCCTTCTTCATAACCCACATAGCCTGGAGGCGCACCTACTAAGCGTGATACAGAGAATTTCTCCATGTATTCGCTCATATCAATACGCACAAGTGCGTCATCTTTGTCAAACAAATAAGTCGCAAGGGCTTTGGCAAGTTCTGTCTTGCCTACCCCTGTGGGACCTAAGAAAATGAACGAACCAATGGGCTTTTTCGGGTCTTTCAATCCTACGCGCGTGCGCTGAATGGCTTTTACCAATTTGGCAACAGCAATGTCTTGTCCTATCACGCGCCCTTTGAGTTCTTCGCCCATGTTGAGGATTTTCAAGCCCTCTTTTTGTGCCACTCTGTTTACGGGTATGCCTGTCATCATAGCGACTACTTCGGCTACATTTTCGTCTGTAACGCTGTATCGGCTACGCTTCGTGTCTTCTTCCCACTGGATTTTGGCTTGGTCAAGTTCTTCAAGCAAGCGTTTTTCCTTGTCGCGGAGTTGTGCCGCTTCTTCGTATTTTTGACTTTTTACGACTTGGTTTTTTTCTTTTTTGATGTTCTCAATTTTTTCCTCCAAATCGATGATAGTTTTGGGAACTTGGATATTGTTGATGTGGACTCTTGCACCCGCTTCATCAAGTACATCTATAGCCTTATCAGGCAAAAATCTATCGCTGATATAGCGGTCTGAGAGCTTCACACACGCTTCTATGGCTTCGGGCGTATAGTTTACGTGGTGATGGTCTTCGTACTTGTCTTTGATGTTGTGCAATATCTCGATAGTTTCTTCGGGTGAGGTAGCTTCTACCATCACTATCTGGAAACGGCGTGCAAGTGCGCCATCTTTCTCGATGTATTGGCGGTATTCGTCGAGGGTAGTCGCACCGATACATTGTATATCGCCACGCGCCAAAGCTGGCTTGAACATATTGGAGGCATCAAGCGAACCTGATGCGCCACCCGCGCCTACTATAGTGTGTAGCTCATCAATGAAAAGGATAACCTCTGGAGATTTCTCCAATTCATTCATGACGGCTTTCATACGTTCCTCGAACTGACCACGATATTTCGTGCCAGCCACGAGGGAGGCAAGGTCAAGTGTAACGACACGCTTTCCGAAAAGCACACGCGAAACTTTCTTCTGAATGATGCGCAATGCCAGTCCTTCAGCTATCGCGGTCTTGCCTACCCCTGGCTCGCCTATGAGGATAGGGTTGTTCTTTTTTCTGCGGCTAAGGACTTGCGCTACGCGCTCAATTTCTTTCTCGCGCCCTACTATGGGGTCGAGCTTGCCTACTTCCGCGAGTTTGGTAAGGTCGCGTCCGAAGTTATCCAATACAGGTGTGCGGGATTTGTCTGTACCGCGCTGTTCGCGCTGACTGCCTCCGCCGCCGTACATTCTGCCTCCGTTGTCGTCATCTTCGTCATCATCAGAAGTGCGGGCATTTTGTGGCTGTGAGTGAGTGAGTGTGTACTCGATTTGGTCGCGTACATTTTGGTGTGTAATGCCCATGCGTTGAAGGATTTGCGCCCCCAGACACTCTTCCTCGTGCAAGATGGCTAAGAGCAGATGCTCTGTGCTGATAAGCTCACTTTTGAAGTATTTGGCTTCGAGGTAAGTTACCTTCATCACGCGCTCGGTTTCGCGGTTCAAGGGGAAATTGTTTGGATTTCTAAAAGAACTGACTGATTTTGGCTTGGTATGTTGCTCTATGACTTGGCGCAATTCAGCAAGGTCTACACCGAGCTGTCGGAGGACTTTGAGCGCAAGCCCATCGCCATCGCCATCACGCACAAGCCCCAGAATCAAATGTTCTGTGCCGATATAGTCGTGTCCGAGCCGATAGGACTCCTCCCGACTAAGCGAAATCACTTCTTTGACTCTACTTGAAAATTTTGCTTCCATATATGTGGATTTACGATTTTTCGTTTTTTGAAGCCCCCAGCCCCAAAGGGGGTAAGTTATGTTTGTTCCCCTTTGGGGTTAGGGGCGTTTTTTACAAATTATTTTCTGTGATAAGCCTTTGAATGATGGTTTTTTCTATAAAATTTTCGAGGGGCAGGTCTATTTCTGTGGGGTGTTGCAGGAGTTCGGGAACTATCTGCAAAAGTAAGTTATTAATGATATTTTCGACCTTGCCTACCGTTGTTTCTTGTGTGATTTCAAAAGATTCTGTGTCTAAGCCCAATTTTTCTACATTGGTATCTAATCCGTCTAAGTTATTATCTTTGAGCAAAAGAGTTTCGTATATGTGATTTAGCTTTATTTTTTCTATTTCTTCATTGTTCATAAAGATTTGTATGGCTTTCAAGCCCACAAAAGTTTTGAACATGGTACTGCCTTTGGTTACATAGTCTTGGTACCATTTGGTAGAGAGATTGCCACCCACAAAGCCTATCCAGTAGTTTATTTTCCAGTGTATATCCACTTTTTTGTCCAAATTAGCAATTTTTTGATGACATCTACTTATTATCATTTTCAAATCTTCTACCAAAACCCGCTCATCTTTGATGCTGATGTTTTCGTTTTCAATTTTTTTTAGCCAATATCTGAATAGATTGAAGGCAATGGCAGGCAAGTTGGATTCTATGGCAGTCAGATTATTCATTGGGTGGTTGATAGTTGTTGGTTGATAGATTCAAATTCTAAAACATTCACAATCATACATCTTTTTCTGTTGTTTCCTGTGTCCCATATACAACAACTTTGCATCATTGATAGATGTTAATTATTTGGTTATCAATTATTCACAACTTCCATGGGCTATCAACTAATAACTATCAACTAATTAGATGTATTTCTGGGCATTGATTCCTTCACAAAAAATCAAATCTAAGATGCTCAAGTTTGGCGCAAAACTCTTGCCAAATACTTGGGTGTAGGGCTTTAACGAATCTTCTAAGTGTTTTGGTATATTTCGTTTGGGGTGTATGAGTTGCCTGTAGTCTATAACATTTTGATTTTCAATATGTTCAATATAATTTTGAGAAATTTCAGGTGTGGGTTTGAGTTGCAATATTTTTTGACAAACTGTCAGCAGTTGTATATTGAAGTCTGCCAAAAATTCATATTTTGTTTGGTAAATCTCCGCAAATTCTTCAAAAAAATAAGTAAAAAAGGGTGCTTTGCCATAAGCTGTTCTGATACTCCGCAAATGCAAATCTATCCATTTTTTCGAATAATCGATAGCCCCCAAGCCCCCAACCCCAAAGGGGAGAAGTCCGTTCCCCTGTCCCTCTGTTTTCCCGTCCTCCTGTCCCCCGTTTCCCTTGATAGGAATAATAAGGTTTAAAATCCCTTGCGCAGTAAGTATTTGGGTTCTATTTCTGTAAGTCTGTTTTTGGTAATGCTCGCCTGCATCTATCAGCACACTGTCGCTTTTTGTCCATGCGCTGAAGTAGGCAAGGCAGGGAAGATAATGAAGGGAAAAGATAGCGGTTTGCATTTTTTATGTTTTATATTGGTTGATGATATATTGCAAAATTCCCAATATGGTAGGCAAGTCATTCAGAAAATAGCGTTCACTATCGACATATATCGTATTTCCTTCCAATTTCAAAAACACCCAATCGTATGCATTTGTTACGGCACCATAAATAGTTTCATGTGGTTCATTGTTTTCTTGGTTGAAAATACGTGCCGCGTACATTTCTGCCGCGCATTGCGCAAAACCTTCTTCTGGGTCTTTGTTTTTGGATTCAAAAAGGCAAAATATAGGACTTTGTGGGACGATAGTTTTAGACTTGGCTGAAATCATAAAATCAGGTGTTCCATTCAATTCTTTGTGCTTTTCTACAGTGAGCGCGTAGCCCGAAAAAACGCTTATATGTGGGTTTTTTAGTTTTATTTCACGAATAATAGGGAAAATAATAGCTTCTGATTTGGCTTTTTCTGAATATAAAGGAATTGTCTTAGCATCTGCTATATCTTGTTGTAGGCGTTCAGTAGGCAAGATTCGTTCAAAAGTATCTAAAGGAAACAAGTTAGCATCTTGTTGCTCAATGCCATAGTCTTTTTTGAGGCGAGGAAAGGTAAAATCTGCGTATGCCATAGTGTTTTTTATTTTAGCTGAATAATGAAACTGTTTCTGAAATAATAGGAATAGGAATAGGTGATATAAAAGTTTTGTTTTTAGATTCTTCTGTAAAAGCAGGCAAGTTTAGTTGTGAAATCAACATCAAAATAAAGTTCTCTCTTTCATCAACCACATTTATAGGCTCGCCCAATAAATTAAAATTTGGGATATTCAAAGGTTTTACATAAAATAGTTCTTGAGAAAAACGTTTTTCATTGTAAAACTGCCTTAATTCCATCAATAAACGCCCCAAAGCGTTTGTACCTGTTAGTATTTCGTTGTTTTCTTTATCTCGTATAGCTCCCCAAAAATCATCTTTAGCGCTGTCTTCCACGATAGATTTGTCAAAAGTGCTTTCTAATAATTTTCCAAAAGTAAAGAAATTTTGGGCAAGTTTCACACGCAAACACCACCGCATCACTTTTATTTTTACATCTTCCCAATCTTCCCTTGAGTCTTTCCTGTAAGGCTTGCCTACCATTTTGGCAGTCATAGGGCTTTTCTCAGCTAATATCTTTTCTTGTACTTCAGGCAAATGCGGAAAACGACA
The DNA here is from genome assembly GCA_013298105.1 of Cytophagales bacterium. Lineage (GTDB taxonomy): Bacteria > Bacteroidota > Bacteroidia > Cytophagales > Microscillaceae > RDXI01. The sequence continues at coordinate 4,954 of JAAFJK010000333.1, read as the reverse complement.
GGCTTGATACAAGGCTTCTGAAGAAAGAACTTGCCTACCATTCACGCGCAGAGGATAACCTGAAGCCATATTTGAAAGACCTCCAAAAGCTTCTTTTGTTTTTCTGAACCATACTACTTCTGAAGCGTTGTAAGTGCGAAAAGTTTGTTTTTGAGTTGCTTCCATGACTTATGATTTTATACGATTGACTACAAATAAAGGGAAATTTCCGCCTCCTTCATACCAAAATACCAAAGGCACATTGTTGGGTACATTGCGCCACGTGAAACACAAAGTTTCAAAACCAAAATTCTTTTGTGAGGGCAAAGAATAGCCCAAAGCACGTATATTATTTTTGGTTACATTTGCGTTTTTTAATATCTCTATGCCTTTTTCGAGCATAATATTTTCAAATCTTGTGCGGGCTTCAGGCGAGCTAAAAAACGTTTCTCTTGTAGGTTTCCCCAAAGGTCTATAAAATTCTTCTGTGCTTCTTTTGTACTCTTTCTGGTCTGTGTAGGCATCTACTTGCGTGATAGTTTGGGTTTCATAGGCTTTTACAGTTTCGTTTTGATTTGTTTGGGTAGGCAAGACAATGCCTAAATTTGTATCAGGATTCATGTTTTCTGTGTTATCAATTTCTATCCATCTATACATTTTTACCTTGAAATCTTCGCCTAATTTTTTTCTAAATTCAAAGACTTTCTTTTGATAGTTCTTGGTATGAATAAAAATATAGCCATTTATCAGTTCTATTTTGCCTGCCTCGATAGCTTGCAGATGTGTTTCATTGTTTTGGTAAATTTCTTTTGCCCAAACCGTTATGTCGTCTGCCAATGTCTTGCCTGTGCAAAGAATGTCATCAAGATAGACAAAATATTTACGCTCACTTGTCCCACATTGTTTTATATCAAAACTAAACTCAGATTTCAAAACCTCTCCCAACAAACCTAACAACTTCTTTTGGCTCTTGCCTTCAGGTTGTAAATCCAAAAAAACTGTACTCAATAAAAACGCTTGTGGGGTTTGATAATTTTTGTCTTTTGCCAATTTTTCTACCACATTTTTTAGGAAAAGTTTTGCATCTGAAAGCGTGCAGTAATTTTTTTGAAATACATTTTTCAGTTCACTCAAAATAAAAACTCTATCTTCCTCTACAAATTGCGAAATCCAACGGTTGATACGTTCAGACGTTATTTGCACATTTGCATTATCTTCATCTGCCCTGTAGTCTTGTATCAATTCAAAAACGTCTGTTACTAACTGTTCCATGTTTGGTTCATTTTCGGGAGTGGTAGGCAAGTCAGGCAGTCATTCCAAAAGTTTTGGGGCTTCTTTGCCTTCTATTTGGTCAAAAATACCTTCTAACAATTTCATTTCTTCGTTTTTTAGTTTTAGCTGTTCCCTTACCTGCTGGAACTGCTCTATGAAAGCATCATATTTCAGAGATTTGAGCCATATTTGGGGAAGTTCATCTGTAAAAAAGCTAACATCTTTTGTCGAAAATTCGCCTAATTGTTTGGGTGGTTGGCGTGATATTATCCGATAATGATCATATTTCTTTATTATGCTTGCTCCATCTTTAAGTGTAATTTTATTTACATTTTCAAATCCGATATTTCCAATCTCATTAAAACCACCCTCTGAAAAAATCTTATCTCCCTCCCAATGAAAACCTTTTCCTGTAAAAAACGCATCTTTCAAAAACTCGTGAAAGCTACTTTTGGCTGTTTTCAGATTATCCATGAGTTCTACCAAAATGGTGTAGAGTTTGATTTTATTGTCAGGATAAATGTCTTTGTTGTCCTCAAATTCTAAGGCTTTTTTGAAATTTCGGATAGACGCATATCTTGCATCTTCATTGCCAAGCGCGAGTTTTTGAAAGGCGGATTCTACGAGTGTTTTTCTGTCCATGTTTTTGGGAGTGGGGTTTATCCTTTCTTTTCCCAAAACTAAGTATTTTTATCCAAAGAACCAAATATTTTGTTGTTAAAAGCGTACTATGTAAGTTTTGGCAAGTTTTTGGTATAAAGAGTAGTATGAAACTCCGCTTTTTTCTCCTCGTCCTTGCCTGCCTCTGCGCTACTATGCCTTGTGCTTTTGCGGGTACGTCCTTGCCTGCCCCGCCCGAACAGAAGCCTGCTAAAGTTACCAAACTACAGCGATGGATAGCTAAAAAAATCGTCAAAAAAATCCAAAAACGCACCAAGAAAACGCGCCGCGTGCGCGAAGACGGCTTTTGGTATTTTCTTTTAGGACTTTCGCCTATCCTCTTGGGTATATGGCTTATCGTCAAAGTATTCAGCTTTACGAGCGGGTTTTTAGCTTTTTTGGGCGTACTTTTGGGTGTGGGGCTGGTGATAGTGGGTGCTATCTTATTGGCAGAAGCTATAGATATATACAGAGGTAGATAAAAAAAGAGCAATCACAAGGATTGCTCTTTTTGGGATAATACAAGATGCGCTTATTCTGTCTTCAGAGAGAGTGAAGGACTTTTGATAGCCGCTTTGTAAGATTCGTAGGCAATGGTTATGCCTGCCAAAGTAGCCGTAACCAAAAGTGCGAAAGAGGCTAAATAAGGAATATAATTATTCAAACTAATCTTGTATAAATAATTTTCCATCCACAGACTCATCAGATAGTACGCCAAAGGCGCGGCTATCACAAAAGCCAGCAAAATAAGCCTGAGCATCTCCATACTGAAAAGATACAGAATCTGTCCTACAGTCGCCCCATAAGCTTTGCGAACGCCTATCTCTTTGGTTTTTTGTACTGCAAGGAAGCGAATCAAGCCATACATTCCCAAACAACCTATGAATATGGCTATCCAAGAGAAGGTACGAATGAGTAGCAGAATGGTCTGTTCTCTACCATACATTTTTTCAATATTTTTGTCCAAAAAACCATGCTCAAATATATAATCGGGAAAATACTCATTCCATAGTTTTTCTATGTCTGTCATAGTTTTTTTGAGATTGCGTGTGTTTAATCTTGCGCCTGCACCTTGGTAGTTATTTTTCCAACAAAATATAGCCACAGGCATTTTCTCCTCCTTGCCTCCCAAAGAACGTTCGTGAAAATCTTTCATCACGCCATAGACTTTAGCTCTTACGCCCCACAGCTTAATTTCCTTGCCTATGATGTCATTTGGACTTGGCAAGCCTAAGCGTTGGACAAAGCGTTCATTGACCAAAAAGCCTGTAGTGCTGTCTGATTTGGGGATATTCGTACCTGCCACCAACTTGATGCCATAAGTATCTAAAAAATTATTGTCTGCATTTTTTGTGCTTACTCCCCACTTTTCTGAGTCTTTTCTGTTTTCATAATGAAAGCCTGTAGTATTCATCCAGTTGGAGGTAGGCGGTGCGGAGCGGAGGGTTATCTTCTCTACACCCGCTATCTGGAGGATACGTTGTCTGAAAGTTTCTTGATTTACGCTGTCAGGGCGCGGAAAATTGAAATCCACTATAGACTTTACATTGTAGCCCATATCTGCCTCCAGCATATAGTTGTTTTGTTGATTGATGACTAAAGTGCAAATCAGCAGGAGTTGTATCAAAATAAACTGAAACGCAATCAATATCCTACGCAAAGAAACTCCTCCTATCTGTCTGGTAGAAATACTGCCTTTCAAGGCAATGATGGGCTTGAAGCCAGCCAAAACCATAGCAGGATACATACCACCAAAGACCGTAACTGCCACAAAACCGCAGGCAAGGATTACCCAAAGCATATAATCGCCCCAATTTACGCTCGTTTCCCAGCCATCTGTACCCAGCCAAAAGTTCAAATTGGGCATAGTCAATGCCCCTAAAGCCAACCCTAAAACAAGTGCAAAAAACACGATAATGCCTGTTTCGGTCATAAATTGCCAAAATATCTGTCTGTTTGAGCCGCCTACAGCTTTGCGTACTCCTACTTCTTTTGCCCTGCGCATGGCTTGAGCAGTAGCCATATTGATAAAATTAAAACAAGCGGTAGCTATCAAGAATATGCCTATACTTCCCAAAATCCACAAAGTATATACAGGTACAATGTTATTTTGATATTTTTCTATAAAACGTACATCACGAAAATACACAAACTCATGCACAAAGGTTTTGTACTCATCAGGGTGGTACTTCTTGGTCAGTGCCTTCATACGCGCTTCAAAGGTCTTAAGGGTGGCATTTTTTGGAAAAAGCGCGAAGCAATAACTGGAAGAATTTACGCCTCCCCAGCTATCGTTTCCATTGTCATCTTTTAGTGAAGGACCTCCATACCAATATTTTGGATTGGCGGAGAGGGTAGCAAAAGAAATATAAAAGTCATGCTTAAGCTCAGTATTTTCTCTGGTATTTTTGAAAATACCTACTACTTCAAGGTTTATCTCGTTTTCTAAGCGGATAGTCCTGCCTATGGGATTTTCTTTTCCAAAGTAGCGAGTTGCCAATTTTTCGGAAAGGGCTATTTTATTTGGCTCTTTCATGACAGTTGGCTTGCCTACCCGCCATGGGAAACTGAATATTTCAAAATAAGCGGGTTCTATGTATGCACCGCCTATGCTATCTACTTTGAATTTCTTTTCGGTTTTGCCATTTTTATCTAAGACAGCCATCAGCAATCCATTGCGCTCTATGCACATAGAGGGTATGACTTCAGGAAAGTCAAGGCGCAAGGCTTTGGACATATTCGGAGGAACGCCTCTGTTATAGTTTTCTCCATCACTTTTGAAAATGGTGTTTACCATGTAGATTCTATCTTGATGTGCGTGAAAAGCATCAAAAGTAACCTGAAAACGGATATACCAAAATACAATCAATCCGCAGGCAAGTCCAAGCGCAAGTCCTAATATATTCAGCAAGGTATAGATGCGGTTGCGCATCACATTGCGCAGTGCCACAAGGAAATAGTTTTTAAGCATGGAGGGGGGACGGGTAGAAGTGTTGAGGGGTGGAAAGGTGGAAGGGTAGAAAGGTGGAAGGGTTCAGGGGTA
>JAAFJK010000390.1 GCA_013298105.1 Cytophagales bacterium | reverse complement strand
CCCGCCATACCTCAGCGCGATGCTTGGCTTGCGTTTAGCCACTTTCCACGTCAGCCAACTTACCGTTACCAACGCCAAAGTCAGCGAACTAAGCCCCGCAATCAAAAAATGCGCAAGACTGGGCGTAGCATGGTAAGCAAAATCTTTCAACCACCGAAGCATCAATACATACACTACAGGGGAGGCAAGTAAAAAAGAAACCATCACAAGCCACACGAACTCAAGCGCAAAAAAACGCACCACCTCGCCTGCCGAAGCCCCCAAAACACGCCTAATCCCAATTTCTTTTGTCCGTTGCTCTGTAAGATACGAAGTAAGCCCCAAAAGCCCCAAACCCGAAATAGCGATAGCCAACAGACTAAAATACCCAAAAATAGCCACCAATTTGCCCTGTGGCTCATATCTACTGATGATGTGCTTCTCCAAACTAAACGCATCTACGGGGTGCTTGCTGTCCAATCTCTGCCAAGTGTTTCGAAGCCAATCTTGAGTTTTTTCTACTTCTTGAGGCTTCATTTTTGCCATCAGATAGCCCGGATTTTTGGGCATACAGTACATAGCCAGTGGCTCAATCTTATGCTGAAGCGACTGATAGTGAAAGTCCTCTACCACGCCTATCACCTCACAAAGCACTGTATCGCCTTGTGCATATTTGGCTTTTGTCAAAAACCCATTGCCTATCAGCTTGCCTATCGGATTTTTCCAACCCATTTTGCGGGCTAAAGTTTCATTGATGATGACACTCGTCTGTATGCTGTCTGGGTGGGCAGGCAAGAAGTTTTTGCCCTCCTTGAGCTTGATATTCAAGAGCGGAATATAATGCTCATCTACTATTAACACATTAAACGGTTCTACGCCCCAACGCTCGCCCACTTTCACGAGATGCTCATACTTAGGCATACGTCCGTCCATGACAGTCGTGCAGACTGTAGTGCCTATTACTTGCGGGTTTTGGTGCAGTTTGGCGCGTATGGCAGGCAAGTTGTGCAATAACACTGTATCGCCTATAGGTATGTCTATGACAGCTATATTTGCCCTGTCAAAGCCAAGCGGTTGATTGCGCATATAGTCCCATTGGCTATAAGCCACCAAAGTACCCACCATAAGCCCTATCGAGAGCGCGAACTGCAAAATAACCAACCCTTTGCGGACATTTGCAGGATTGAGCCACATACGCCCCAAGTGCCACCCGCGCTGGGCTTTATTTTGGAGTATCCAAGTAGGCGGAAAACTCGAAAGATATACCGCAGGATACAGCCCCGTAAGCAAGCTGATAAGCAAAATAATAAAAATCACGACTCCCCAAAACTCCACCTCAAACCAAGGCAGTTGGGTAAAGTTTTTTTCTGTCAAATAATTAAAATTCGGCAAAAGAAGCTCCGCAAATGCCAAACCCAACCAAATACTCAAAAATGCCAACACAAATGACTCACCCAAAAACTGTCCCAGCAACTGCCTCCTGCTCGCCCCCAAAACTTTGCGCAAACCCACCTCGCGGGCGCGTTGTCCAGCACGCGCAGTGGCAAGGTTCATGTAATTGATACACGCCATCAGCAATATGAACCCACCAATGAAAGATAGAATATACAGGTGCATCGGGTTCGTAACAGGCGCGTAATCGCCCTCATAGCTACTATCAAGGTGTATATCTTTGATAGGCTGCAGCAAAAACTTGATAAATGCTTTAGGGACTTGCCTGCCCTGATAGCTTTGGCTGACATATTTGTCATATTCTGCAAGCAATCGTTTTTGAAATTGCGCTTGCGTGGTGTTTTTATTCAATAGTACATAATTGAAGGTAGTAAGCCAAGTGATGTCTGTTTTGGATTGTTCCAAAAACATTTTGTTGATAGAAGGCGCAGACACATAAATCTCGTACCGTAAATGCGTTTCTTGGACAGGATTTTTTATTACGCCTCTGATTTTATATCTTTTCAGGGGAAATTTAAGCTCCTTGCCTACCGCCAGCGCAGGGCTTCCAAAATACTTGGAGGCTATATCTTCTGTAACGACCGCCGTAAGTGTATCGCGTAAAGCCGTCTGTCTATCGCCTGCTATAAACGGCATATCAAATATCTCAAAAAGGCTTTGGTCTGTAAAAGCTATTTTTTCCTCATTAAATTTTTTATTGCCTGTTTCTACAGTTTGTTTGCCTATAGGCAAAATACGGACATAGTTTTGAATGTCTTGCTTGAAGTAGGCGCGGAGGGCAGGCAAGAGCATGAAATTGGTAAGCGCGAGCCTATCCACTGAAGTTTCCGATTTTAGCTCAATACATACGCGGTGTATCCTATCGGCTTCGGGTTGATGATGCTCAAACCGCCACTCACTCCGCAAATACATGAACAAGAGCATACTGGCAGATACGCCTGTAGCCAAGCTGAATACGTTGATAAACGCATACAATCTGTTGCGCCAAAAATGCCTGAACGCAATCACAAAATAATTTTTGAACATCATAGTAACGGGGAGAGTTCTTCAATACACACTCAAGGCGTGTGTATGGGGTATAGCCTCGTTGCTTTATAAAAGTTAGTGATTTTGCTAAACGATTGAAAATCTTATAGTTAGCAAAAATTGGTTTTACAAAGATAAAAAAAAATTAAAAAAAACAAGAAAAAAATGCTGTTTTTTTGCATAAAAACAGGTTTTCTACTATTTTTGGGCAGTTTTTTGATAATCGTTAATTAAAATACGCTAAAAACGTGGATATATTTGAAAGAATTTTGGCTAACCCTGGTCCTTTGGGACAATATGCAGACCAAGCATACGGCTACTTTATGTTCCCCAAATTGGTAGGCGAGATAGCACCGCACATGGAGTTTCAGGGCAAAATGATGCTGAACTGGAGTCTCAATAACTATATCGGACTTGCCAATCACCCTGAAGTCCGCAAAGCTGATGCAGAAGCGGCGGCAGAGTGGGGCATGGCATACCCTATGGGCGCACGCATGATGTCTGGTAACTCAGACCTGCACGAGCAGATAGACCGCGAACTGGCGGAGTTTGTCCAAAAAGAAGACTCGGTACTTTTGAATTATGGCTATCAAGGCGTAGTGTCATTGATTGATGCTGTCCTCGACCGCAAAGACGTGGTAGTCTATGACGAGCAGTGCCACGCTTGTATCATTGATGGCTTGAGGCTACATATCGGCAAACGCTTCGTGTATAAGCACAACGACATGGAGAGCCTCGAAAAACAACTGCAACGCGCTACCAAACTTTCAGCACAAACAGGTGGCGGGATACTTGTCATCACTGAAGGCGTTTTTGGAATGTCGGGTGTGATGGGCAACCTCAAAGGCGTAGTAGAACTGAAGAAAAAATACAATTTCCGCTTTTTGGTTGATGATGCACATGGTTTTGGTACTATGGGCAGTACAGGCGCGGGTACAGGCGAGCATCAAGGCGTACAAGATGGCATAGACTTGTATTTTTCTACTTTTGCAAAATCTATGGCAAGCATAGGCGCGTTTGTAGCGGCAGACAAAAAAGTATGCACTTACCTGCGCCACAATCTTCGCTCTCAAATCTTTGCCAAATCTTTGCCTATGCCGATAGTGGTGGGTGCTTTGAAACGCCTTGAGCTGTTGCGTAAGCACCCTGAATTGCGCCAGCAACTTTGGGACATTGTGGAGTACCTCCAAAATGGTTTGCGTGAAAGAGGCTTCAATTTGGGCGTTACCCAAACCCCTGTTACGCCTATATTTTTGCAAGGTGGTGTGGAGGAGGCGAGTCAAATCACTGTAGATTTGCGCGAAAACCATCAAATATTTTGCTCTATAGTTACCTACCCTGTCATACCCAAAGGGCTAATCATGCTTCGCGTTATACCTACGGCAGTACATAGCCGCGATGATGTGGACAAGACACTCCACGCTTTTGAAGAAGTGTATCAAAAACTGAAAAATGGACTTTACAAAAAAGAAGTTCCCCAAGTAAGTGAAGGCATGATATAAAATGTACGATTTTGGATTTATGATTTTAGATTTACGATAATAGACTTCTTGCGAAAGTGTTTTAAAGTTTGAAAAAGTACGTTGTCATCCTGAGCGAAGCGAAGGAACTCGATGTGAGAGAACAATTTGTGAGCGAACCATGAGATTTTTCGCTTCGCTCAAAATGACAAAAGACCTCCAAAAAGACTAAAAAAGACTTTCGCAAGAAGTCTAATCATAAATTCAAAAAATTAAAAATTGTAAACTCTAAAACAAACAATGTAAATCGTAATTCGTAAATCTAAAATCGTAATTCGTAAATCCGAAACACCAACCTTTAAAATAAAAATATTTTCAAACCTTTTAATTTTTTTTATATGAACAAAAATCGTTTTGATGAAATCCGCGACCTTATCTTAGGTCTTGAAGGCGACTTCGAAAAGTTCTATGCAAAGGACAATCAAGCCGCAGGTACTCGTGTACGTCAAGGTATGCAAACATTGAAAGAGCTTGCACAAGACATCCGCATGGAAGTACAAAAAATCAAAAATGAAAAAGAAGCGGCTGAGGCTAAAGATGCGGCTCCTGCGCCTGCACCTGCAAAAGACGCAAAAGCTACCAAAGCTAAAGGCAAAAAATAAGCCTGCCAAGTAGCCACAAATCAAAAGGCTCTCCAAACAGGAGAGCCTTTTTTAGTTTTGGGTTTATTTGTGGCATAGACAGCTCGTCTGTGCTACATTTTACGCCTTCATTCTTTCCATAAGGTCATCAGAAATGCCTGTATAAGAGAAACCGCCGTCATGGTAGAGGTTTTGCATCGTAACCATGCGCGTGAGGTCAGAGAAAAGCGAAACTACATAATTTGCACAATCTTCTGCACTCGCATTGCCAAGTGGCGAAAGACTTTCTGCAAACGCATAAAAAGCATCAAAGCCTCCAATGCCCGAACCTGCAGTAGTTTTGGTAGGCGATTGTGAAACGGTATTCACACGCACTTTTTTCAATCTGCCGTAGCGTTCTCCGTAGCTTCTGGCTATAGATTCAAGCACTGCTTTTGCCTGTGCCATATCTGAATAGGTGCTAAAGGTACGCTGTGCCGCTATATAAGTAAGTCCCACTACGGAACCCCATTCGTTCAGTGCGTCCATTTTTTCAGCTACTTGGAGCATTTTATGGAAAGAAAGAGCCGAAATGTCGAGCGATTGTTGGAAATAACTGTAATCAAGGTCGCCATACGTCCTACTTTTGCGGACATTCGGACTCATGCCTATAGAGTGCAATACGAAGTCAATCTTGCCTCCCATGTAGTCCATAGATTTTTGGTAAAGGGCTTCTATGTCCTCTACTTTGGTCGCATCAGCAGGGAAAATTTCGGTTTCGCAAATAGCCGCAAGGTCTTTGATTTTGCCCATACGCATAGCTACAGGCGCGTTTGTGAGTGTAAAAGTCGCGCCTTCTTCTTTGGCTTTGAGGGCTACTTTCCACGCGATAGAGTTTTCGTCAAGTGCGCCTGTAATGATACCGCGCTTGCCTTTGAGGAGATTGTAAGACATATAAGGTTGTTTTAGATTGCAAAGCTACAAAAAAACGTATATCTGTCCTTATTTTTCTATAATTTTGTGGCTTATGGACAAAAAAAAATCATTTGTAGTCGCTGGCATAGGCACAGAGGTAGGCAAGACCATCCTCTCAGCTATGTGTGTGGAGGCTTTGGAGGCGGATTATTGGAAGCCGATTCAGTCAGGCAGTGAAGGTCTTACAGACACACAGACTGTAGCAAGCCTTGTAACGCCCCTTGCCTACCGTACTTTTCATCAAGAGGCGTATCATTTCAAAGCTCCCCTCTCGCCACACGCGGCGGCAGAGCTGGAAAATGCCACAGTGGATTTGGCTAATCTTACCTTGCCTGCCACTCCTCGTCCTTTGGTGGTAGAGTTGGCGGGGGGCTTGCTTGTGCCTATCACTTATGAATACCTGAATGTGCATCTTGTCAAGGCATGGGCATTGCCTGTGGTGGTAGTTTCGAGATATTATTTGGGTAGTATCAATCATACCTTACTGACTATAGAGGT
>JAAFJK010000264.1 GCA_013298105.1 Cytophagales bacterium | reverse complement strand
ATCAAATTGTATAGTAGTCTGAAGAACCATATAATTGGGGTAGGCAAGGACTTATCCGCGCCCAGCCCGCACGACTATCTCGTCCCCTTCAATCAAAAAATGGTGCTGAAATTTCTCGTCAAGCCCTGCCAATTCCTCTAAAAAAGTGTCCGCTTGCATTTCTTGTTGCTTTTCCTCCAAAAAAGCATACATGAATTTTTCTTCCTCCTGCAAAATAGGATAGACTATTAGTTCGTTTACGCGTGCTATGAGTTGTCTTGCACTCCAATCAAATTTAGAGAGTTGATAGTCTTTGGGAGTAGTTAAGATTTTTTCTACATCAAAAAGCGTGATATAAAAAGTAGGTATAATTTGGTGTTTGTGGGCAAACTCAACCAACGCCAAAAGGTGTTGCAACGATTTTTTGAGCTTTTTGAAAAACAGGTAAGGCAATAACGTTGGAACTGTATTTTCCTCTCCAAATTCTGCTATAAGATGCGTCCCTAATTGATACAACTGCAAAAAATCAGCGATTGTGTTATAATTTTCTCTTACCAATTCATTTTGTATTTTGATTTGTAAGTATGCCCACATCTCTCCATAAAGTTTTTCTAAATCATTTTTACTTTCTCTATGTGCTTCGAGCGTCTGTTTGTGTCCTTCCAAAACGTATTTGTAGGTAGAGTTGCGTATGATTTTGACCTCATGTCTGACGTAGGTTCTATCTGATTTTGAAACATATACCTGCTCCCCATCAATCATACGGACTTCAAACTCATTAGAACTCCAAATGGCAAGAGATACGAATGCTAAAATCAATAATACCACAAATCCTCCTCCAAAACTTTCCGCATTTTCAGCCATGTAAGTAAGCCAATTCGTATTCAAGATAGCCCAAACGATAAAAGAGCTAAATCCCACAAAAAAAGCACCTATGCTTATGCCGACTATAGGGTTCAGGCGTTGTGTTTTACGATTGACTGTGAATAGCTTGCGTACAGGTGCGAGCATACGTTTGCCCAGACTTGCCCATGTCTTGATATTCATACTCACTGTACCCGCTCCGCCTTTCAAAGTAAACGAAAAATCTACTTTGTTGAACACAGGATTACTGCCTTTGTAATGCTCAAGTGCAACTTTGAAGTCTTGTGCCAAAAGTCCATCTTGCATATCTTGTATAGCCAAAAGATATTGTGTGTCGTTCAGGGCTTGAAAGATATAGGCTCTCAGTAGCACTGCAAACTTGCCTGCCACTGCGGGTATGGCAAAGTCATCAAAGGCATAGAGCCTTTCCAAAGAATAGTTGGTATGGTTGATATGGACTTTGATGCCCAAAAAATCTACTGCATATACTATTTTGGCAGAGATTCTTTCGCTATTATCTGCTATGATTTGCAAATCTTTTTTAAAATGCAAAGCACTTGCGCGAAGGCGCGTTACGACCGCCAATTTGATAGTTTCTACGACTTCGAGCCAGTCATATTTTATGTCATCTACAGCCGTTCCGAACCATTGCGAGGGATATTTTTCTAAATCATACAAAAAGCTCAAGTAAGTTGAATACAAATCAAAGGCTTCATCAACCGTAAAAACGGTTTTTTGTGTGATTTTTCTGCGGTAAATTTCCAATAAATCATACAACTCAAGGCGCAATACTTCAAATTGCATGGCATCAGGCAGGAAAGGCAGGGCGTTCTCGAGCAGAAACCTCAGTGCTTGTTTGCGGACTTTTTTGGTTTTTGTTTGGAAATGACGCGACACTCGGACGTTATCCTGAAAGATTTTTTCTTTCGTGGCTTCATCAAAGCCCCAAAAAGCCTCGAGCATGATTTCTTCTGCTTGAATGCGGTAGTTTTGCTTCATAAAACTAAGTTTTTTTCGGATTACCAGCCAAAAAAATACCTTCTGCAAAATTGCAAAAGGTACGCATGATTAGCTCATCAATACAGCTTTGAAGTCTTTGATATTTTTCAAGGCTTCGCCTGTGCCTTTTACTACTGCCTTCAAGGGGTCATCTGCCACATGGATAGGCAGGCGGGTTTTTACAGCCAAACGAATGTCAAGCCCTTTGAGGAGTGCGCCTCCGCCTGTGAGATGAATGCCATTGTTGTAAATGTCAGCCGCGAGTTCTGGCGGAGCCATTTCGAGCGTTTTTAGTACCGCATCTTCTACTTTGGAGATAGATTTGTCCAAACAGAAGGCGATTTCAGAATAGCTTACTTTGATAGTTTTGGGGATACCTGTCATGAGGTCGCGCCCACGCACTTCATAATCTGGAGGTGGAACTTTCAGTTCAGAGAGTGCCGAGCCAACTTCTATTTTGACTTGTTCTGCCGAGCGTTCGCCTATGAGTAGGTTGTGCTGACGGCGCATATAGTCAAGTATATCGTGTGTGAATACATCTCCCGCGACTTTGATAGATTGCTCACATACGATACCCGATAGCGCAATGACGGCTATCTCGGTCGTACCTCCGCCTATATCCACTATCATAGAGCCTACGGGTTCTTCGATGTTGATGCCTATGCCTATGGCGGCGGCTATCGGCTCGTGTATCATATAAACTTCTTTGGCACCTGTATGCTCTGCGGCTTCTTTTACAGCACGTTTTTCAACTTCTGTAATGCCTGAAGGGATACAAATAACCATTCTATAAGCGGGGGGAAAGAATCGGTTGCCAGTCTGGAGCATTTTTATCATGCCCTTTATCATCAGCTCTGCGGCAGTAAAGTCTGCAATAACGCCATCTTTCAGGGGGCGTACAGTTTTGATGTTGTCATGCGTTTTTTCGTGCATTTGCATGGCTTGCCTGCCCACCGCTATGACTTTGTCGGACTTGCGGTCGAGTGCAATGATAGAAGGTTCATCAACTACTATTTTGTCTTTATAGATAATCAATGTGTTGGCAGTACCAAGGTCAATGGCTATATCTGCCGTAAACCAATCGCGGATTCCCATATTGAGTTGGTTTTTAGATATTGTTTTGATTCAGGGTGCAAAGATAGGGGGTTTTTATGAACAAAAATTATTTTTAAAATAAAAACTTGCTACTTTTTGGGTAGCAAGTTTTGGGTAGCCATAAAATAGGATTAAACCAAGTATTTTTTTAAATCTTCCGCCTTCAATCTGCCTTCATAGAGTGAAGTTCCAAGAATAACGGCATATACACCCATGTCATCTAATTTTTCTATGTCTTCGAGTGTGCGCACACCACCTGAAGCTATCACGTTTAGGTCTGGAAATTTGTTACATATTTTTTGATAAAGTTCAAAATCGGGACCTTGTAGCTGTCCATCGCGGGCTATTTCTGCCGCTTTCACGTAGCGCACACCGCGCTCGTGCCAATAATCGAGGTGATTGTAGAGGTCTATGCCTGTATGTTTTTTCCAACCGCCTGTATGCACAATGCCCTCTTTCGAATCAGCCGCGAGGATAATTTTTTTTCCGCCAAAAGTTATCAGCCATTCTTTGAATTTTTCGTTCTCATGTACGGGTACGCTGGCAGTTGTGATGTATTTTGCACCACATTCAAAGACCGTCCTGGCATCATCATCAGTGGATATGCCTCCGCTATAGTCCATCTCAAGTTTGGTGTATTGAGAGAGCATTTGGAGGAGTTTATAGTTTATCACTTTACGGGCTTTCGCGCCGTCAAGGTCAATGAGGTGCAGTCTTTTGAAGCCTTGTGCCTCAAAATTCATTGCCATATCCAAAGGGTTCTCGTCATAGATTTTTACTTCATCTATGTTGCCTTTGATGGTTTTTACGACCTTGCCTCCTGCTATAGTAAGGCTTGCGATAATTTGTATCATGCGCTTTAGCTTATGGTAAGAAATATTTACGATTCAATGCTTTTGGGTTAAAATTGTAAATATTTGGTTATGAAACATTTATGTAATCTAAGGTCTGGAATGTTTGATTTTCAAGTCTTAGATTTCTTTCAAGCGCAAATTTAACATGAAAACGTTTGTTTTCCAAAAAAATAATTTTTACTGCTTTGCGAAAGACATTTTTTTTGCTTATATTTGCTAAAAAAATGAAGTGAAATATGGACGCTGAAAAATTACAAACCTATCAAAAATACATTCAAATATTGGGTTTAGCGGACAGTCCTGCACGCCCTACACTTGCCAGTGATGCTTTGCAAAAGCGCGCGCAAGACATTCAAATAGACCTAAAAGAGTGGGAAGATTTGAAGGCTACTTTTCAAGCATACAGTACACGTGGTAAAAATTACTTTGAAGCCAGCAATTATCAAGATGCCATAGAGGAGTTTGAAATCGCGCTAAGTCTGAATCCACATGAGGAGAAAACTTTGCTGGGCTTAGCGCAATCACACGCAAATCGTTGGACAAGCCAAAGAAGAAGCACAGACAAGCAAAAAGCCATAGATTATGCAGAGCGTGTATTGCGCGGTAAGCCAGAAGATAAACAAGCAGTGCGCATCATTACGATGCTGAAGAATGCGCCTTTTCAGCCTTGGATTTCTTACAAGATGTGGTGGTTGATGGGGCGATGGGCTTTGACTTTGGCTATTTTGGGAGGTGTTTATTGGTTTTATGCCACCAACAAAGAGGCAATACATGGCTATTTCTCGAAATTAACTGAAAAATCAACGACTACCTTGCCTGCGGAGGCGGGTGTAGATTTTGAAAAAATACACTTCGCGGCAGGCGGATATGATTTGAACGCACAGGCAAAACGGCAACTGAATAAACTTGCCTCCTATTTGCGCAAAAATCAGGACATCAAAGGCGAACTTGCCTGCCATACCGACAATTCGGGAAATTCTACTTTCAACCTTCAAATATCGGAAGCGCGTGCCAAAATCGTATATGATTATCTTTTGCAAAAGGGTGTGAGCAGTAGCCAAATTTCGTACAAAGGCTATGGCGACTTGCACCCTTTAGAACCCAATGATTCTGAAACAAACAGGGAAAAAAATAGGCGCGTGGAGTTTATTATGCGCAAAAGATAGTGTTTAGGAAAGTTTGAATGTTCGTTTTTTTCGCGGTCTTTTTGCCAATCGAAAATAAGGAACGAGTAAAAAATAACTTGAGAATATTTAGCCACGCTGTAAGCGTCTGTTATCGAGATTTTACGCGATTAAGTAAGGCTTAAAAAATAAAAGGAATGATTATTGTGTTTTATTTTGTGGTAGAAAAATAGGTAAAAAATATCAAATGGCAAATAAGTGTAAAGAGTTTTATACAGCGTCTGAGAAAGCGTTACAACTGTCCTTATACAGTACTTATCCTGAAAAAATGGCTCGTCATTTTTTAGCCAAAGAGCGTTTACGTCTTGGTAACAGGAGTGCGGCATATCTTTGTAAAGTGTTTTCGTGTAGCCCTAAACGGATTTATGCTGGTTTGAAAGAATTGGAAACGATTAGTTCTTCTCAAACGGTGGTGAATTATGGCAAACAGCGCGTTGCAGGCGGAGGTGCAAAAAAAAAGAAGAGTCGAATGTAAACATTGTGTTGTATATAGAGGCGTATTTATCTTCTCGGACAGCTTATAGCCCCACAGACCCCGATATTAAATGGACACACGTAAATTCTTTTGAAATACAGCAGTGGTTACTGAAAACCCATCAAATACAGGTCTATGCTGTTTGTATTCGGCGTTGCTTAAAAAAATTAGGGTACGTTCAGCGTAAGCCGAGTAAAAGTATTGCAACAGGTAAAAGCCCTTTTCGTGCAGCGCAATTTATAGCCTTGCTGACACTTACCAAATATTTCCAGGCGTTGGTCAATGACCCTATACTAAGCATAGACACTAAAAAGAAAGAATTAGTGGGTAATTTAACCCGAAATAAGCCTGTTTGGATAGTGAAAGGAGATAAATTAGCTGTGTTTGACCACGATTATACGAATTTAGCTACTGAGAAAGCTGTCCCACACGGTATTTATGACGTAAAACGTAATCACGGATATATTACCATTGGAAACTCAGCCGAAACAGCTGATTTTATAGTAGATAATTTAGAACATTGGTGGATAACATATGGCATACATCTGTACCCTGATGCAAAACAAATATTGATACTCTGCGATGGGGGTGGGGCTAATAATTATAGACATTATCGCTTCAAATATTGTATGCAAGAACTCTCAAAAAGCATAGGAAAGACGTTTATTGTATGTCATTACCCTCCCTATTGCTCCAAATACAACCCTATTGAACACAAATTATTTGCACAAATACACAGACAGATGAATGGCTCACACTTTATGACATTGGAACATTTTGCAGATTGTATTGAAAAAACTACCACCACCACAGGTTTAGCTCTCGATGTACGAATTAACCGAAAAGAATATAAAAAGGGATTAGAATCTAACCCCAAGTTATTGGATAAAAACTGTTTCAAACCTGCCCTAAATCTACCCCAATTTTCATACTCTTTCACACCTTAATTCATTCCACTTATTTTTTGCCCCTTACTAAGCAATACCAACAGACGCTTACAGCGTGGCTTCGTGTGAGTGAAATTATTATGTTATTTTATTTTCATTCCTTACTTCAGTCTGCGTCCTTTCCAAGTATATTCCTTGCCTGCCAGCGAAGCAAACGCAAAAAACACGACATAAAAAGGATAAACTATCTGCACTCCCACTATAGCGCGGGCAGGCAAGGGCGGTTTTTGGAAATAATGCACCAGCCAAAGCAATAAAAAAAATTCGGGAACACATTTTAGCCCAGTCAGCCAAATTGCATCAACTATACGCCAACTGCCCCAAAATGCACCTGCCCAAGTCATCAAAAGAGCCAAATTTGCCCCAAAAATTGCTACCGCCAATAGTTTAATCCCTACATTTTTGTAGTGCGCCCACTTGCTCCCCCAGCGTTTGCGCTGTCTATAAAAGTCTTGCAATGTTTTTTGTGGGAAGGTATAAACTGTATGCGCTGGGTTTTTTAAGAAAAAGATAGCCTTTGGAAATTTTTTAGCAATCTTATGCAATAAAAACTCGTCATCTCCCGAAGCCAAATGTGCATTGCCTTCAAAACCGCCTACAGCCTCAAACGCGCTCCGCGTGTAGGCAAGGTTTGCACCATTTGCCATCGTAGGAAAGCCATGCGCGAGCGTTATCGCCCCCGAACCTACCAAAGATGAAAATTCTATCATTTGAAAAATATCAAAAAAACTTGGCTCAGGGCTTTGAAATGCTACCCCACCGCTTATCCAATGCGCCCCTGTAGCCTCGTGGTGTACCGCAAAAAGCCGTAACCAATCTGGCTGTACCCTGCAATCTCCATCTGTGCAAACTATGAGCTTGCCTGCCGTATGCGCCAAAGCGGTCTGAATGGCGCGTTTTTTGGGTGATAAATTGCCCAAAGAAACATCACTTGGGAGCAAATGAAGCGCGTAAGAGGCTTCAAAATTGCGGACTATCTCGGCGGTATCGTCTTCTGAAGCATCATCAATCACCCAAACCTCAAAGCAGGCAGGCAAGAGCGTTTGTTGTGCCAAGTCTTCTAACAATAACTCGATGTTTTTTGCCTCGTTGCGTACAGGTATTATCACACTGATAATCAACGTATTGGATAGAGTAGGGGAGGGGGTAGGCAAGTAAAATGGCATCTTTTGCCAAAAATTATATAAAAATATGGTAAAAATTGCGTAACTTGCAACACAAAAAGTTATAAAAATGAGCATATTTATATGGATAACTCAACTGAAAAAATTATTTTAGGCATAGACCCTGGTACGCGAATCATGGGCTACGGCTTGATTCGCGTCAAAGATAATCAATTATCTGTAATTCGATATGGTGTCATCAATCTTACCAAATACCCCAACCAAGCCCTGAAGCTCAAGCGAATCGCTGAAAGAGTAAACGAATTGATAGAAAATTATATGCCTGACGAGGTAGCTCTCGAGGCACCTTTTTATGGCAAAAATGCCCAAACTACCTTGAAGCTCGGCAGGGCGCAGGGTGTAGCGATGGCAATAGCCCTTGTGAAAGGAATCCCGATAGCCGAATACGCGCCCCTTCGCATCAAACAAGCCGTAACAGGCAGTGGCAGTGCCTCCAAAGAGCAGGTAGCCGCCATGCTGAAAGCCATATTAAACTTCAAACCTGAAAAAGACATCAAACTTGATGCTACAGATGCACTGGGGGTGGCTGTATGTCATTATTTTAATAACAATAAAATGAATAATCAACAAAGTACCCAAAAAAAGACTGCCAAAAAATCTTCAGGCTGGGGCGACTTTGTGAAAGATAATCCGAACAGAGTGAAGTGATTTTTTTGGATTCTTGCAACCATACGGACATTCATGGAGTCTTATGGTTATGAATAGATTTTTACTTTGTATTTTAATTCTTTGTGGAACAATAGGGACATCTTGCACACCTTTTTTTGCGCCTGCTATGTATATGCAAGGCGAAACATATATGAGCAAACCTTTTCTGCCTACCAATGATTCTACCAAAAACTATGCAGAAGCGGTCTATCTGAACGCACACTTGGGCGAAAGTATCACGCCCTCGCCTTTCGGAAATACCATAAACTATGCGCTTTCAGGTAGTTTGCAGGTGCATCAAGCGCATAGTTTCAAGTACCTCAACCTTGCCTACGGTGTGCATACGACAGTTGGTGCAGTGCGCATACCACCTCCAGAGCCTATCAATCGCACTTTTTACTATCTGCCAGAAGATGCGGGTAACAAGTCTTTTCAGGCTGTTGGAGGACGTTTTGAGGTAAATATTAAACTATCAGAAAATGTATTTTATTCAAGTGAGCAGTTAGAAATACGTCCTTTGGGTTTTTTTGTAAATTATTCGCGTGAGTTTGGGCAATATTGGAAGTTTAGAGAGCGGTTTGCGCGCAATGCTACACCAGCTTTAAATTACAGTGGAAGCCCTGTGATGTATTCTTGGGGCATAACGACTGAATATTGCTGGCTGTATGGCAGGAATAATCCTAAAAATAAGGGTTTGGGCTTTTTTTACAAGATGAATTATATCCAAAGTCATTTCCCCAAATTCACGAATAACTCGGATTTTGACAGAGGGGGGCTTCGTACTGTTGGAGAGGCTATAGAACGTGATTTTGCGAGTATTTTTGTATTTAAGTTGAAAAGTTTTGACATAGTATATCAGATGATATTTTCGCCTTTGCCACTGTTTGGAAGTAAGGCACACTCCCTCAGTGTTTCAGGTAATTTATCAGAACTAAGACGCAATCACAAAAAACGAAAGTCTTAAGGACATACAAAAAAAGCCCGCTAAAAAGCGGGCTTTTTCTATAAAATTACTTCCTCTTTTTTACTTTTGCCAAATCTAAACAAACGACTTGCCAATTCAATCGTATAGTCTGTAATTTGAAATGCTACAGGCACTACCACAAGCGTAAGGAACATCGAGCTTGTCAGACCACCAATCAGTACCCACGCCAAACCATTTTTCCATTCTGCCCCCGCACCACTCGCTAAAGCAAGCGGCAACATACCAATTATCATAGCTACAGTAGTCATCAAGATAGGGCGAAGGCGCGTCTCGCCTGACTCTATCAAAGCCTCGAAGGTAGAAAGTCCGTCTTTTTTCCGTTGGTTCGCAAAATCGACAAGTAAAATTGCATTTTTTGCTACCAAACCCATGAGCATGATTAAGCCCAAACCTGAAAAAATATTCAACGTATTCATCGTAAGCGCAAGCGCAAAGAGCGCGCCTATCATTGCTACAGGCAAGGAAAACAACACTACAAAAGGATAAATGTATGAATCGTACAACGCCACCATAATCAGATACACGAACAAAATGGAGGCAAGCATCGCAATGCCCATACTTCCTGCCGCTTCGCCCTGCATTTTCAAATCGCCATCTAAATCCAACGAAACGCCTTTAGGCATCGGGTTTTGTTCTACGATTTTGAGCATATCGCCCCCCACATCACCCACAGCACGCCCCACTACTTGCGACTCAAGCGTTACGGCAGACATACGTGACCTGCGCTCTAAACGTGCCGCGCCTGTGGCTTGCGAAATTTGCGCAAATTGCGTGAGTTTGATTTGCTCACCTCTGGCATTTAGGAAAGTGAGGGTAGCAAGGTCATCAACGTTTTTGCGGTTGAAGGCATCATATTTTACATTGATGTCGTATTCGTATTCGGCAGGTTTGAATTTAGAGTCATTGTAACCACTGAAAGCCGTTTGCATAATACCTCCCACCATATCCATCGAAAGACCCAATTCAGCCATGCGTTTTTTATCCAAATTCACGTTCAGCTCAGGATTTCCTGTTTCTACAGTAAGTTTGGTACTTGAAGCATTCGGAACTTTTTTAGCCAATGCCAAAATTTTATTGGCATACGCATACAAAACTTCAGTGTCTGAACCTTTGAAAATGATTTGAATAGGCGCGTCATTTGCGCCGCCCATGATAGACATTTGCGCAGTTTGGATTTTTGCACCCGGTATTTTTTCAGTAAGGGCATTTTTGACACGCACCGCCATGAAGTCTGAAGATATGCTTCTTTCTTCTTTGGGTATCATTTTTACGTTAATTTCAGATTTGTATGCCGCGCCTTGTGGTTCAATGATGCTACTCGAAGCCCCTACAGTCGTGATAACTTTTGTAATTTCAGGGAATTTCAAAAGTTCTTCTTCTACTTTTTGGGTAATCTTGCCTGTTTGGTCGAGGATAGCATCTTTGGGCAATTCAACATTGATGATGAACTCGCCTTGGTCGCCCATAGACACAAACTCACCTCCAATAAAACCATAG
>JAAFJK010000158.1 GCA_013298105.1 Cytophagales bacterium | reverse complement strand
GTTGGTGGCTACGCCCACATTGGGCAGTTCTTCGACCATGACAGTCGCGCCGATAAGTTCTTCTCCACTGGCTTTGTCGCGGATATAACCACTGACAGTAAATTTGTTTTGCGCTTGTAGGCTCAAAAAACTTAAGAAAAACAAGGCAGTTAAATAAATTCTATTTTTCATTTATTTAGGACTTTTGAGCAAAATAAGCCCTTGCCTGCCAAACCGCCTAAAAAACATGACCAACACTTGAAATGTCATGACCAATGACGTATATTTGTGGCTATGATTGGTAAAGATGCGAGGTGAAAGAGCGTATGTTTAGGTATTTTTATCGCATCAGAGATAAGTTTCAAAGCACAACAAATAAGCCTGTTACTTAAAAAAATAGGTTCTTCAAAAATTATTGCGGAATATTCTGTAGAACAGGCTTCCAGCCTGTTCCTCATTTGAAGAACCAAAAAATACAGCAGAAAAAAAACACCCTTGCAAAATATTTGCAAGGGTGTCCGAGTGCATGATTTTTCGAAAACTACCGCGATATATTTCTACGAACCATTTTATTTATTCCTTATCAGTAAAAGGTCTTTTCGGTCTGTTTGTGGATTGTAGCGATTGCAGATATAAATATCACGCTCTCCATCGCCATTAAAATCGCCTGCTGTGATGCCAAGCGCATCGCGGGTGTGTTCGCGGCTGATAACTTCAGTGGTCTGGTCTGTAAAAACGCCCTTGCCATTGTTCAGATAAAATCGGATAGAGCCTCCAAAAACCTTGCCTACGATAATGTCAGGTGCGCCATCTTTGTTCACATCTTCAAAAATAGCTTCGATGCTGTGGTCTGTATCTTGAGGCAGTTGCTTCGCTGTAACGTCTGTGAAAACGCCTTTGCCGTTGTTCAAGTACAGCCTGTTCTGCGGATTTTTCGTGCCTCTGAAGTTCACATTCGCAAGAAAAATATCGAGGTCGCCATCTTTGTCGATGTCTGCATAACTGATTTTGCGCGTTTCCATGTCCACGCCCGTAGGCAAGTTGGTTTTCGAAATGTCTTTGAAATTGCCTTTTCCGTCATTTTGGTAAAGTACATTTCCATCTTCATTTGCCGCAAAAAGGTCGAGGTCGCCATCTTTGTCAATATCCAAAAGAGCCAAATCTTGCGTTACGCGCGTGAGGGCAGGCAAGCGTTTTTCGGTTTCATCTTTGAAATTGCCCTTGCCTGCATTGATGAAAATGGTATTTTGTCCATTGTTGCCAAAGAGAATGTCGAGTTTTCCATCTTTGTTGAGGTCGCCTGCTATGACTGCATTTGCCTCTGAGTTGGGAAATTTGAAACTTGCCTCTTTGAAAAAGCCTTTGCCATCATTCAGATAAAATTCGTGAACTTTGTCATCTTCACTACAAAAAAGCAAGTCTGCAAAACCATCTCCATTCAGGTCTTCCGCTACTACGTCTTCGCTGTCGTGCGTTACTTGAGGCAATCTTTTTTCAGATTCGTCTGCAAAATTGCCTTTGCCGTCATTGATAAGCAAAGTATTGGGCTTAAATTCATTTGCCAATACAATGTCCAAATCTTTGTCGCCATCAATATCTACAGCCCTCACGTCCATGCTTGGATTCCTACCACCTGTGTCCGAAACTTGGTCGCTGGCATCTTGGTAGATATAAGTTTTTTTGACGTTTGTAGTTTTGGGCAATATTTCGTTTATCCAGTTCTCGATATAATCAAATATTTTGGGATTGAAGCGCGTGGCAGCATATTGTTGAAAAGCCTGTTGATTGTCTTGCATTTTAAGGAACTCTGGCATCGTGCCTATTTCCTCAAAGGTGTGCGAAGATTTGGGAGCCAACCAAAATGTGCCATGATTAGGTCTTTTTCGGTTGATATAGGTTATCAAGTCTTCATTGTCGCGTGAATTATTAGCCGCAATGTCGCACTCACCATAAATTGCCAAGCTGTAGTTTTCATAATTTCCCCATGCTTTTGCCATATTGTATTCGTTCAGCTCGCGGAAAGTTTTGATATGTCTGCCTGAAGGTCCCGTTTGGTTTTGCGGATTGTAGCTAAATATATGTTGCATAGCGAGCATTCCCATCGGGTCTTTGGTGATTTCTTCTACTGGCTTTGTACCATAAAAAAACTCCATGATGTAAGGCTTAAATTTCTCTACATTTTCGCGCAATTCGCCCCAATCTTCGCCTTTGTATTGGAGCTGAATCATATAGGCTTCGAACAAATATTCCTGCCAAGGCTTGTGGAGTGAACCATAAATGATGATGCCTTTGGGTTGGTATTTTTGCCCCAAAAGTGGCGCAGTATTGCCACCCATCGAGTGTCCAAAAAGAAAAATTTTGTCTTTATCTACATAATTCAACGTAAGCAAATTGTCATATCCTGCCTCGTACATTTTCAGTTCTTCATGGAAACCCATTTGGCTACAGTCGGGTGTGTTGAAGTTGTCGCCCATGTCGCCTTTTTCCATTCTATAGACCGCAAAACCGCGCTCTACCATAGCATCAATGGCTTGTTTGGTTTTGTCCAACTCTTGCATATTATCTACAGAATAACAGGGAAGTCCTTGCAAAAAATAGACTGTAGCAAGTGGTTTCTTACCTTTGGGGGCTTTGTAAATAGTGCGTACATAGCCATTTTTGTACTTAAATTCGCTGTATGTAACGTCTGCCGTAGGACTGGTTTCTTTGGGACGTTCTATGACCTTGCCTACCAAAACCTGCTCTTTTTGTCCTCGCAAAATGGTAACTTCTATAGCCTCGCCTGCCCGCAATTTTCGGGCAATAGGAAAGAGTTGGGGAGGTGCTTCGATGGTTTCAGTATTGACTTTGGTGATGAGGTCGTTTTTTTGAATACCCAAGTTAGCGGCAGTCGTATTAGGCAAGACATTCATGATTAACGCGCCTTTGGCATTGCCAAAAAGCGTTTGGAGGCTATCAGGCACTTTTTGGTAAAAAGCCACGCCCAAACTGCCTTTTCGCTGGATATTTTGCGAAAAGGCGACTTGAGCAAAAGCTAATAAACAAAATAAAGTAAAATACTTTTTCATGGAAATATGGCTTGGATTATCTGATTTATTTGCAAAGATAACCTTGCCTGCCCAATGTCATTTGTCAAATCCTGCTAATTTTGGTTGTCTGATAATTTTTGTGGAGTTGAAAATTGTATTTGCGACTAATGGTCAGTCTTAGTTAAATATTCGTTTTTTTTCGGTTGGCAATCCGCTTGCGGTTGTCAATTCGAAAAAAAGACAGCGAACAAATAAGAAAGACTGACCACTAAAGTCGCAAATACAGCTTGTTCCACAAAAATTGTCAGAGAACCAAATTTGTGAAAAAAGAGATTGAAGGTTTTATCAAAATTTTACTGAAGGATAAAAAGAAAGTAATTTAGGAACGAGTAAAAAATAACTTGGACATTTTACTAATCTTTTGCGCTTATACTTCGTTGCAATATTCATTACAAAACACCGCTTTGCGCTTC
>JAAFJK010000067.1:4954-7261 GCA_013298105.1 Cytophagales bacterium | reverse complement strand
TTTACTTTGATAAAGCTCTTCAAAGCGGCTAAACAATTAAACTACAAAAATTAATCCCTCTAAAAAAGCATGAAAAAATACATCCTATTGGCTTTTTGGTTGCTGACATTCAGTTATGCCCAAGCCCAAACGAACCCTTTTTTGCAACCAAGTTTTCAAGTACAAAATAGAAGCTATCTCTGTGTGGAGCAGGGTGAGTATGAAATAGAAATATGTTCTTCCGAAAACACTTTTTCGGTTGGAAATGGGGAAAACTATGCAAATAACAGCATAATGCCTGTATGTAGATGGGCAAATATAAAACGAGAAGTTATGGAAAATAATGTACGAACTGTTTTCTCACCTCAACGCTGTCAAAATTTGCAAAATGAAGAAGTAGATATCAGAGTGTATCTAAATAGGTCTACAGGTGTGATAAAAGAGGTCGCTTTTATGGTAAAGCGAAATACGCAAATTACACCAAAAGAAATATATGATTTGGAGAATCAGATACGCTCACTTACCTATTCGCAGGCAGGCTTGGAGAGATGTCCTGACATAGATGTGGACTATGTAGAAAGAGGTATGACTATTCACTTTGATTCTCTGTAGGCAAAACTATGCCGAGCTAAAACTGCACTAAAACCAACACAAAGGGCTATAAAGGTGCCTTTTGTGTTGGTTTTTGGGTTTATGATAGAAAAGCGGTAATTTTGTAGCGGTTTTAGTGTGGTTTTTACAAATGCTATTGCATTTGGGCAGTTGCAAACTTCGCATAACAGCATTTTGTGTTGGTTAAATATTTTTTTTCGGTTGGCAATCCGCTTGCGGTTGTCAAGCCGAAAAAAAAGACCGCGAAAAAAAATGAACATTCAAACTTTCCTAAGCAGTAGTAACAAAATGAAAACTTTAGATGCCCTCATGGGGCTATGTGTGGGTGATGCTTTGGGCGTGCCTGTTGAATTTTTATCACGTGATATGTTGCGTAACAGCCCTGTCATGGATATGACGGGCTTTGGTAGCCACAATCAACCTTCAGGCACTTGGTCTGACGATAGTTCGCTGGCGTTTTGCTTGGCAGAAAGTCTAACAAGAGGTTATCATCTTGCAGATATGGCAAAGCTATTTTTGGCGTGGTATCGGGCGGAGGCGTGGACTCCGCATGGGCGCGTGTTTGACATTGGCATAGCGACTGCCAAAGCCCTTCAGAAAATAGCACAAGGCACAAGCCCCATGATTTCGGGTGGGGTAGGAGAGGGGGATAATGGAAATGGCTCGTTGATGCGGATTTTGCCCTTGATTTTTTATCTCAAAGATAAGCCTATAGTCGAGCGTTATAAGATTGTGGCAGAGGTTTCTGGCATTACACACGCGCACGTGCGGTCTATTTTGGCGTGTTTTGTGTATTGCGAATATGCGCTACTGCTTTGGGCAGGCAAGGAAAAAGGGGAGGCTTACCAAGAAATGCAACAAACTGTAAAGCAATTTTTGGAAACTTATCCTGTAGTGAACGCTATAGAGGTAGGCAAGTTTGATAGGATTTTGAAAATGACTATAAGCGATTCGGAAGAAAACCAAATAGACAGTTCGGGCTATGTCTTAAGCACGCTTGAGGCTTCTTTTTGGTGCTTTTTGACTACTGCCGACTACAAAAGTTGTGTACTCAAAGCCGTAAATTTGGGCGAAGACACAGACACTACAGCGTGTGTAGCGGGCGGTTTGGCGGGGCTGTATTATGGGGTAGAGGCTATTCCTGCTTCTTGGCGTAGCCTAATAGCAAAGCGTGAGGACATAGAACTTTTGGCTGAAAAACTGCACCTTGCCTACCCGTACCCGATATGATTTTAATTAGACTTCTTGCGAAAGTGCTATTTCTGATACCTCAACCCTGCCCTTCTCCAAATGGAGAAGGGTTAAAAAGACTTTCGCAAGAAGTCTATTATTGATTTTACCAATCTTTCTAAAAATATGAAAAAACTATTTTTTATCCTCACGACTTGTGGTATCTTGTTTTCTTGCGGAAGTAAGAAAAACCACACAAAAACTTCTTGCAAATCTTGTAGCGACTTCAAAACCCAAAAAGAAGCCAAACGCTATGCCAAAAGTCATGCCGATTGTCGCAAAGAATTGGACACTGACCATGACGGCGTGTATTGTGAGGATTTGCCTAAACAATAAAAGCTCTTTTTATTTTTCCACAACGTGCTAAAAAATGTCGGTTGTCTGACAATTTTTGTGGTAGCTTTTTTTTGCTCAATAGGATAGGGTTTAAAACCCTATCCTATTGAGCAAAAAAGGCGTTTCTTAAATTACTAACTTGCTCAAAAA